>DATHEW010000793.1:0-5903 GCA_035318425.1 Candidatus Acidiferrum sp.
ACTCTCGGTGCTACGAACATCGCGGCGCCAGCGGGCGATCCGGCGCGTGTGCTGATCAACGAATGGATGACGGCGCAAAGTTTCGGCAATGACTTCATCGAATTATTGAACATCGAATCGGTGCCCGTTGATCTCGGCGGCTGCTTCATGAGCGACGTGCCAGCGAATGCGCCCGCGATGCACCAGTTCCCGCCGCTCACGTTCATTGGTGCGAGTACGTATCTCGTGCTTGTGGCGGATGGCGACACAGATGAGGGCGCGGACCATCTCTCGTTCAAGCTGTCGTCGGATCGCGGCGAGATCGCGCTCTTCTCGCCCACGTTCACCGTGATCGATTGGATTCTCTACGGACCGCAATCGATCGACATCTCGGAGGGAAGAACACCAGACGCTTCGCCGAATCGCGGCTTCTTCACCCAACCCACGCCGGGCGCGCCGAACCCGAGCGGAGGAAGCGTGTTGATCACGGTTTCGAATGCTTACGCGCCTTTGTTCACGATCGATGGGAAGTCATGGAAGTTCGAAGCATCTGGTACTGACCTGGGCTCGGCGTGGCGCGCGAGCAATTTCAATGACAGCGCGTGGTCGTCCGGCTTCGCGTTGTTCGGCCGCGAGACGTCGCCTGCCATCTACAATCCCTTCACGTTCCAAACGGCTGTTCCCGCTCCGAGCCAGGGCGGGCCGAACACCGCTTACTACCGCACGCGTTTCACTTGGAACAATGGTCCAGGCTGGACGTTGTGGCTGACCAATCTCGTCGATGACGGCGCGGTATATTATCTCAACGGAGGTGAATTGACCCGGCTGCGCGTGACCGCGAATCCGGTTTTGTATTCCAGTTCGGGACAGAATTCATCGGAGCCGGCATTTGATCTGATCTCCGTGAATCCGACCAACCTGTTCAACGGCGAGAACGTGCTGGCCGTGGAGGTGCATCAAAGCGACAGCGGCAGTTCGGACGATGTCTTCGGCCTCGGCCTTGGCGCCTCAAAGGCCACGACGAATATCATCCAGATCGCCGTGGTCCTGAACGAAGTCATGGCGAACAATCAGTCGTTCTCGAACGTGGATGGCACCATCTCGGATTGGTTGGAAATTTTTAATCCCACCACCAACACGCAGGACCTCGCGGACATGAGCCTGAGCGATGACCTGGCAAATTCGCGGCGCTGGGTTTTTCCATCCGGCGTCACGGTCGCGCCCGGCGCTTATTTGATTGTGAAGTTCGACGGTGGCGTTCCTGCTTCAACGAATAACGTCGGCGTGTTGAACACCGGATTCGGTTTCAGTTCAGGTGGCGACAAAGTGTTGCTGTTCGACAAGACGTCGAAAGGCGGTGGGCTGCTCGAATCGATCACGTTCGGACTGCAGGCGCCTGACTTCACGATCAGCCGGGTGCCGAATGCGACTGGCGCATGGACGTTGTCACTCCCGACAGAATCCTCACCGAACATCGCGACTGCCTTGGGAAATGCCGGGTTGGTGCGCATCAATGAATGGATGCCCGATCCGAAGAGCGGCGATGAAGATTGGTTCGAACTTCACAATCCGAATTCACAGCCGGTGAGCATCGGCGGGTTTTATCTCACCGACAATCTCGCCATCCGCACTCAGTATCGGATTCCGAACCTCTCGTTCATCGGCACTGAGTTGAGCGGGTTCGTCCAGTTTTTTGCGGATGATCCGGCGAATGACCTGGGCGCGGACCACACGAACTTCAAACTCTCGGCCGCGTTGGAATCGATCGGCCTTTACGCGCCCGATGGTGTCACGAAGATCGATTCGATCTCGTGGACGAACGCGCAGAGCGGCGTGTCCGAAGGACGCTTCCCGGATGGCGCCGCGGCGGTGATCCGTTTTCCTGAAACGCCCACGCCGGCACGGTCGAATTTTCTTCCGTTCAATAATCTGTTCATCAACGAAGTGCTCACGCACAGCGATCCGCCGTTGGAAGATGCGATCGAACTTTTCAATCCAACCGCCACACCCATCAACATCGGTGGTTGGTTCCTCAGCGACTCGCCGTCGCAGCCGAAGAAGTATCGGTTCCCGGACAACACGATCGTGCAGGCGAATAGTTTTCTGGTGATTTACGAGAACCAGTTCAATGCGACTCCCGGGCTCGGCGGTAGCTTTGCGCTCAGCTCGAGCGATGGTGATAGCATCCATATTTCCGTGGCCGACGCAGTGGGAAATCTCACTGGTTTCCGCGTCACGGAAGATTTCGGTCCGCAGGCGAACGGCATCTCGTTCGGCAAGTTCGAGACGAGCATCGGATACGACTTCGTCGCAATGACCGCACGCAGTTTTGGCGTGGACAATCCGGCGACAGTCGAACAATTCCGCACTGGCATCGGCGCGACGAATCCGTATTCGCGCGTGGGGCCGGTGGTGATCAACGAGATTCATTATCGCCCGCCGGATGTGGGGACGAACGACAACACGTTCGACGAGTTCATCGAGATGTACAATCTCGCGACCACAAATGTTGCGCTCTTCGATCCGGCGGCGCCGACGAACACGTGGCATGTTCGAAACGCGGTCGAGTTCGATTTCCCGTCCAACGTGACGATGGCGGCGCGCAGTTATTTGTTGCTCGTCGGCTTTGATCCGAGCACCAACGCGACGGCGACCGATTCCTTCCGCTCGCGTTATGGAGTGGGCGCCGGTGTTCCGATCTACGGCCCGATCACAGGAAAGCTGGCCAATGACGAAGACAATGTGGAACTGCGCCGTCCCGATGTGCCCAATGCCAACGACGTTCCGTATGTGCTGGTGGAAAAGGTGCATTACCTCGATAGCGCTCCGTGGCCGGGCGCTGCGGATTGGAACACGAATGGCACGCGCGGCATTTCGCTCCAGCGCATCTCGCCGCAGACTTACGCGAATGATCCGACGAATTGGCTGGCTGGCGTGCCGACTGGCGGCTTGACGAATGGTGGACCTTTCGGGGCGCGACCTTTCATCACGCTGCACCCGTTCAGCCGTGTCGTCGCACTCGGCTCAAATGTTCTCTTCAACGCGAACGCCGTCGGCGGCGTTCCGCTCACGTATCAATGGCGGTTCAACGGCATCGACATCCTGAACGCCACGAACACGATATACACCGTCACGAACGCGCAACATGCGAACGTGGGCCGTTACTCGCTGCGCATGATGAATCCGTTTGGCGTCACCGTGACCTCGAACGCATTGCTTGCGATCAATGCTTCGCCGGAGATTGTGTTTCAGCCTGAGAACAAGGCGACCGTGGCTGGTGCGAGTGTGACATTCACCGTTGGCGCGCGAGGAGCGCAACCGCTCTTGTATCAATGGCGCAAGGATGGCGCGCCGTTGAGCGGCGCCACGGCGCCGAGTTTCTCGATTGCGAGCGCACTGACAAACGACGCCGGAAACTACACGGTGATCGTCTCGAACAGCATCGGCTCGATCACCAGCTCGATCGCGGTGCTCACCTTCAACGCGTCGCCGTTAATCGTGAATCAGCCGCAGAGCACGAACGTATTCGTCGGCCAGGAGGTCACCTTCGCCGTCAACGCCGTGGGCAGTTTGCCGCTGCGTTACCAATGGCGATTCAACGGTGCCAACATCGGCGGGCAGACGAACATCACGCTGAACCTGACGAACCTGCAACTTAGCGCGAACGGCAATTACAGCGTGCTGGTGAGCAACACGTTCGGAACTGTGTTGAGTGTCAACGCGGCGCTGGTGGTCACGATTCCGCCGGTGGTGCGAATCATCGCGACGGATGCGAATGGCGCCGAGACGGGACTTGATCCCGGGCAGTTCCTGGTTTCACGAACCGTTACGAGCAATACCGCGATCACTGTGAACTTCACCCTCGGCGGCACTGCTGCGAATGGCGCGGATTACCAGCCGATCACCAGCTCTGTAATTTTGCCGGTGGGAGTGACATCCGCTGTCGTCAACATCACGCCCATCAACGACGCGACGCCGGAAGCGCAGGAGACTGTCGTGCTGACGATCAGCGCTTCGACGACCTACGCCGTCGGTTCGCCGAATAGCGCGACGGTGACGATCCTCGACAACGACAATGTGCTCCCGAGCGTTGCGCTCACCGCACCCGCGAACGGAGCGGTGTATCCCGTTTCACCGACAAATATTTTTGTGAGTGCGAACGCGAGCGATCCTGATGGCGGTGTTTCCAAAGTGGAGTTCTTCTCGAATGTCACGAACAAGATTGGCGAGGTGTTTAGCCCGGGCCCGTACAACTTCAATTGGATCAACGCGACGGCCGGCACGAACATTCTCACGGCGGTGGCCAGCGATGTCTTCGGCGCCACGGCGTCCTCCGCGCCGGTTTCGATTTACGTCAACGCCGCGCCGACGGTGGTGATCACTTCGCCGGCGGACAACTCCAACGTGCCGGAGGGCGATGTTTTGATTTCGGCAACCGCAAACGATTTTCAAGGACAGGTCACGCGAGTGGATTTCTTCTTCGGTGGAAGCTTCTTCCAAACTGTCAGCAACGCTCCTTACTCCGTGCTAATCACCAATCTCGCGCTTGGCCCGTATCAGACCCACGCGATCGCCTACGACAACTTTGGCGTTAGCACCGCGTCGGACGTCGCAAACTTTATGGTCGTGGTCGCGAACACGAACTTCGCCGACATGTTTGTCGATCGCGGATTCATCAGCGGCCTGACCAATTTCTCTCTCGCCACAAACGCGAGTTCATCGGTGGAACCGGGCGAGCAGCAGCACTCCAACGTCGGCGGACGCTCGATGTGGCTGACGTGGACAGCGCCCGCGGCTGGTGTGGTGACAATCGATTTATTGCAAAGCACGTTCGACACATTGATGGCGATCTATACGAACCAGCCGAACATTGGACCCACAGTGTCGAACATCGTGAAGGTCGCGCAGAACGATGACTCGAACGTGATCGGCACCAACGCCACGCGCAGCCGCGCGATCTTCACGAACAACGTTCCCGGTCGGCAGTTTCACATCGCGGCGGATGGCTGGCGTGGCGCGAACGGCGTGCTGCAAATGCATCTGAGTTTGTCGAACACGTCGCCGTACATCACCACCCAGCCGCTGGCACAGACGAACAGCATTGGCACCAGCGCGATCTTCAATGTGGCTGCGACGGGTGCGACAGCGTTGAGTTATTTCTGGCGCTTCAACGGAGTGACAATTCCCGGAGCGAACGGCGTATCGCACACCGTGAACAACATCCAACCCGCGAACAACGGCGTGTACGATGTGATCGTTTCGAACACCTTCGGGATCGCGACGAGCCTCGGCGCGAACCTCGTGGTACGCAGCACGCCGATCATCACGCAGCAACCGCAGAATCAAAATGTCACCCCGGGACAGAACGCGAGCTTCACTGTAGCGGCGCAAGGCGGCTCTCTCGTTTATCAGTGGCGCTTCAATTCAGTGAACATTCCCGCTGCCACGAGCGCGGTTTACCTGCGCCCGAACATCGGACCGAGCGATCTCGGCACTTACGTTTGCGTGATCACCAACACGTTCGGCAGCATCACGAGCACGCCCGCCGCGCTCACGCTTTCCACGCCGTTGTTTGTCCGCGCGACGGCTTATTCCAACGGCGTTTTCTACGGCAGCCTCAGCGGAGGCGTGACCAACCGCGGCTACTTCATCGAGGTTTCAACCAATTTCAATGATGGTTGGGCTAACGTGAGAACGGTTTCCAACCTGACGGGCAGCGTGTCATGGGCGGACACGAACGCGGCGCCTCGCCGCAACTACCGCGCGCGTTTAGTGCCTTGATTATTTGAGCACGAGAGATCCGTGCGGGTGTTTCAAAATTTGCTCTGCCCGGACTTGTTCGGGGCAAACAATCAGCCAGAGTTCAAAGGGCATGAGCCGTTAGCGCGGTTCAGTCACTAGTATCGTTAAGTTAAAATCGGAGA
>DATHEW010000794.1:0-4980 GCA_035318425.1 Candidatus Acidiferrum sp.
TCGAAGCGAACGG
This sequence comes from Candidatus Acidiferrum sp., assembly GCA_035318425.1. Taxonomy (GTDB): domain Bacteria; phylum Verrucomicrobiota; class Verrucomicrobiia; order Limisphaerales; family SIBH01; genus JANNGC01. Next base: position 14 of record DATHEW010000794.1, read on the forward strand.
TGAAGGTATCGGTCAGTGATTCATAGGCGCCGGAGGTGAGACGCTCGACGCGGTAATCAATCAGCACCACCTGGCTTAACCCGATCCGCGACCCCGCCGGCTGCGTGATCAGCGTGCGTGAACCGACCTGCGTGACCACGTAATCAATGCCCGGCACGAACGCGGGCCGAGTGTCGGCGATGTCGGTGATGACGATGCTGAGCGGATCGATGTCCGTCATGATCAGGAAAAAGCTGCCGCCGTTTTCATCGAAACGATGCCGCTCGTTCTCGATCGTGCTGATGGTGGCTTGATCCACATGATCCACGGCGAGTGTGTTCGCAATATTCAGGCGTCCGGTAAGACTAACTTTCTTCGTGTAAGCTTCACCCCACGCCAGTCCGACGCGCCGCGTGTAGCCTTCACTGATCGCATCCGAGACTTCGTAGTCCGCGCCGTTCAAGGTCAGTGACGAAGCGAGACTGCTGAAGAGTTGATGCCGCACCTGCGCGCTGCCGATCACGGCGTCGGACTGGAAATCGTCGTTCTCGTAGTGGTCGAACGTCGCGTCGTAGTAGCTCCAAAGATTGCGCGGATGCTCAATTGCCAAAGCTGAGTTGGCCGTGACCTGGTCGATGATTTCTTCGGTCGTGTTCCGGTGCGAGTAAGTGAGCGATGAATTCAGCGCGGCGCGATGCCGCGTTCCGAAGTTCTCGGCATCGGAGAGCGTGATGGTGTGATCGTTGCCATTCCCAATGCGACCGACGTCCGAGCGATCGTAGCGGTTGTAAGTGTAATTCAGCGTGCTGTTGCCGGACACGCGATCATGGCGGGCATTTAAGCCGATGACGTCGTCGGAGGTGATGGTGCGAGTGCGCAAGCCATCGGCGGTTTCATCGCGGTGTGTGTAGTAAGCGGTGACGAAATAATTTGTCCGGCTGTAGTTTGCGCGTGCGCCGTATTGCGAACTGTCCACCGTGACGCGATTGAAGAAGTCGTAGTCGCGATACGAGTGGTCGTAGGTGCCGTAAACGCCGCCGTTGTAAGGACGATTCGCGAGGATGGTCGCCGTTCCATTGAAACGCCCGAGGAACTGAAACTCTTCACGCGTGGTGCTGCGTCCCGCGCCTTTCACCGTGTCGAGCGAATAGCCGAGCGCACCATCGAGGTCGGTTTGGAACCGGATGAGGTTCGGATGGTAAACCGATCCGGCGGCACTCGCGCCGAGCAACGGTCCCACGAACTCACGTTCATGACTGAACGTGGTGGCGGAGCCGGGGAACGAGGTTTCATCGTAAATGCCTTCCGCGTAAACGCCGCTGCTGACCTCGCGCAGGTCGTATTTCAGCCAGCGCGGTTCCTCCACGACGCGCCGTGTGCCCTGGGCGAACGCTGGACACGCAGCGCCGATAATGAGCGCCATGGCGGAAAAGGATTTCCAGAAACGTGAAGAGCCCTCGCGCCAGTTGTTTCGTGAACGGCGCATCACGGCTTCTTCTCCGGTTGCGGAAGCGCTGCTGGCTTCACGAGAAACTTGTTCGCCCCGACATGCACGTCGTGACACGACACGCACGATTTTGACTTTAGCACGTCTGCTGGGTGCCCCTTCACCTTCAGCATGTCCGCGTCGTCGTGGCACTCAGCGCAGAGCGCTTGCGTGTCTTTCACGAGCAGCTTCGCGAACTGGCTGCCGTGCGACTTGTGACAACTCGCGCAATCATCCACCACGCTGTGCTTGAACTTCGCCTTCTCGAGGAAATCATCGTGACACTCGAAGCAATTCGCCTTGCCGGTTTTGACGAGAAGAAACTTGTTCGTGGAATGGTGCGGCGCATGACACGACGCGCACTCACCATTCTGGACAGGTTGATGCTGGAACTTCAGCGGCTGGGCGAAATCGTCGTGGCAATCCCAGCACAGTTTGCCCTGTGGCTTCGTGAGCAGGCCCTTCACCATCGATGCGTGGGGCGCGTGGCAGGATGAGCACTCGTTGTTCTGCACCGGCAGATGAACCGATTTCGCCTTCGCCTGCTTTTCATCTTCATGGCAATCGGCGCAGAGCTGATTCGTTTTTTTCTTCACCATCTTCGGGAAAGCCGAGCCATGCGAATCGTGACACGCGGTGCATTCGTTGTTCTCAGCCGGCTGGTGCTTGAACTTCGCCTTCTCAAGAAAGTCGTCGTGGCACTCGAAGCAGACCTTCTGTTGCGTGCCCTTGAGTTTCACCGAGAACTTCGACTCGTGGCACTCCATGCACTTCTTCTCTTCGAAGGGCGGATGCGCGACGAAGAACGGCTTCACGGCCGGCGCCAGATTCGTTTGCGGCACGAACGGTCGAATGTCCATCGGCCGGCCGTCTTCGTCGTACTGGATGACCGTCTGGTTCGTCATCTGCGGCGCGTTCGGGTCGGGCACACCATCGAAGAATTTGGAGAGCAGCTTGTGGTTCTTCTCCACGCTGCAACCCGCGAGCAGCAAAATGAACAGAGCTAGCACCAAGGCGCTTGTTCTGTTCCAGGTGAAGAATCGCGAGCTGCTCACACGCAATCAGCCCTTTCGCACAAAGCCATAAACACTCACTTTGTTCGGCCCGGCCTGGTTGGTGACGAGGATGAGGTATTCAAGCGTGTGGCCCGGCGCTACGAACCTCTGGAAGTACTCCACGTTTTCGTAATCGACCGTGATCGCCGCGGGCAAATACAGGCCGGCAGGACCGCTGCTCTTCGGCTCGCCGAAAAACATCAGCAAGCGTCCTTGATCGTCGAACATCTGCACCACCGCGGTGGCGGCATCAACGACGTAGAGGCGTTTCTCGCGATCCACCGCGATGCCTTTCGGAAGAGCAAAGCGGCCCGCGTTCAATCCCATTTCACCGACGAGGCGGATGAATTTTCCGTCGCGATCGAACACCTTCACGTCGAAGCCGCCGGTGTCGGACACGTAGAGATTGCCGTCCTTGTCCACTGCGAGATTGGTGGGCGCCTTGATGTCGGCGTGTTGGTTCGTGCTGTGGCGCGGAATCGTGAAGAGCAATTCGCGCGTCGCGGTTTTGTAAACGCGCACGTTGCGGTTCGAGAGGTCGCCGATGTAAAGCCGCTCCGCGGTCAGCGCGATGCCGCACGGCTTCATCTCGCCCATCTTGCCAATCGTATCGATCAACTGATCATCCGCGTCGAACACCATCACCTGGCCGCGTTTCGTATCGGTTACGTAACGATTGCCCTGCGCGTCCGCCGCGATGTTGATCGGCACCTGCATGGCTTCGCGCCCGCCGGGCCGAATGTAGCTGATCCGTTTCTTCACGAGGTCCGCTTCCACGATGTTCGCCGGCTGCGTATCGCAGATGTAGATGAAACCCTTCGCGGTCGTGATGCCGTAAGGCTTCCAGATCGGGCGGTGAACCTTATCGGTGCCGAGGACGAAGTCGGAGAACTTGCCCGCACCGCCGAGTTCATTTTCAGATCCAAAGCTGGTGAGATACTGGATGCGCGGTTCATCCGGTGGCGGCGGGAAAAAGATGGCGCTGGTTTTTGCCGCCGGCGTCGTAGCGCAACCCGTGAGCAGCGCGGCCAGACCGAGGGCGATAGAGCAGAGAACGAGGCGGGAAGTTTTCATGGCGTAAATGCAGTTGTTCAATCCACTTGCAGAATCGGCGGAAACTCTCGGGTCCTCTCGCCGGATATTTCCATTCACTGCACCGATCTTGGCCGTCAAACCGCAGCAAAGAGTGAGCGTCTTGGCAGACGGTGAGATGGCTGTGCCTGAAGACGAAGGGCGGGAACAAAGAAGAAGAGACCCCGCTGTCGAGGTCTTCTTCTTCCAGGTGAGGATTACTTAATGTGGCAAGTACGGCATAGGATGCTGCCTTTGCCACCGGCGTCGTTGCCGCTCAGGCGCGTCAGAATGCCGCTTGAGGGCGAGCTGCCTTCCATCTTATGCACGTCATGGCAGGAGGCGCATTCCATCTTGCCACCGAAGAGCATCGCCTGGCTGATCGTTTTGCCGGCGAGACTGGTGCCGCTCCACGTCGCCGGGACCGGAGCCGTGCTGTAGGTAAGCTGCGATTTCGGTGAACCGATCGTGTAGGTATTCGGATCTTCCAATCCACCATCCGCTGCCGCCAATGCGGAGTCATAGACGAAGGAGACTGGATGCGTCGTGTGCAGGTCCGGGCCGATGACCGAGGCTGCATCGATCGAGACAGCGCCCACACTGCCGATGATCCCGGAGATGCCTTGATTGACGGCTACGGTCCCATCGTGGCAGCTCAGGCAAGCCAGCGATACGCCCGAGGGCGCATTGACCGCTGCATGCATCGTCGGGCTGCTGTACGGCGTGAACGTGGCTTCGGATGTGGCGTGCGACCACAGCGGCGCGATTTGATTCGCGTCGGTGTGATGCGCTTGATGACACGGAGTGCAGGTTCCCTTACGCGTATTCCACGAATTAGTGGAGAAGTCGTGAGGCGATCCCGCAATACCGCGATTGTCAGCGCCGTACGAAATCGCCATCGACGTCGCCAGCACTGTTAATGCGAGGAGTTTAAGTTTCATAACTGTGTTTTCCAACTAGCAGGTTTGTTTCGAAACGCGGCTTCGCCACCCGGCGTTGCCGATCTGGCACGAGGCAGGCCCAGCGAGCTTTCGTTTTTTTGCGGAACTGTTCTCGCGCCAAAATATTTTGTCCTCTCTCTGCGTCCCTACCCGCGTAGCTGTGCTGTCTCCGAGCAGGAAACTCACACCACTCCCGGTCACGCGTGAACAACTCAGCCCGCGCAACCGGCAGCGCCGCTGAATGCCCAGCCGGGCCGATATTGAATGCTTGGTTCATTGAAAATGGGGGCTCGCGGAGTTCGTCCCTCCACGGGAGAAATTTTGGCCATCACCGCATTCGACCGCGTGGTGATGATGTCGCGGCATTGCGCGAGCGCTTGTTCCCGCACCCGCAGGTTCTCGTGCATGATCTCTTCCAGATCATCGATGTCGTAG
>DATHEW010000795.1:0-2903 GCA_035318425.1 Candidatus Acidiferrum sp.
ACGGGATCCGCAGCGCACAAGCCGTCGCGCAATTGCGGGCCATGGGTTTTGCCGACGTGCATAATCTGTCCGGCGGCATCGATCGCTGGACCAGTGATGTTGATCCGAAGCTGCCGCGGTATTGAGGAGAAAGTGATCAGTGAGCAGTGAAACAGTAATCAGTGAAGAACCGCTTCAACTGATTCACTGACCTACTGATAACTGATTACTGATTCACCGAATACTGCTTTACTGCTCACTGATTACTGATTGATTCCCGCCGTGCTGGACGCCGATCGCACCGCCATAACTTATCGCTACGAACGCTGGCGCGCACTCAGCTCGGGAATCATCGAGACCGCGGGCAGCACGTTTCTCCTCACGATTGCGGTGCGCGCTTACCACTCGGGACCGATCTGGAAAGCGGCGGTAGCAGGTGGCAGCAGCCTTGGTCTCTTGCTGACTCCATTGATTGTTTCGGCGGTCACTAAGCGCGCCATCGCTCCTGCGAAAGCAGCGGCGCAGTTGTTCTTTCTCGGCTCCGCATGGTTTATCGCTGCATTCGTCGGCTCCCTGCTGGGATGGCTTTCGCTGTTTGCCGTTGGTTCGATGCTCGCGATGGCTGCGGTTGCGGCGGCCATCCCGCTTTTCACGCACATTTACCAAGAGAACTATCCCGAGGCGCAACGCGGTCGCCTGTTCTCGCGCACCGTCATGATTCGTATCGCGATGGCCGCGGGCTTCAGCGAACTCGCCGGCTGGGCATTGTCCGGGCGCTTTCAATGGTTCCCCGCCGTCGTGCTGATGTTCGCTGCGGCGATGGCTTTTGGCGGCGCGTGCCTGCGTCGGATGCCATCGCATCCCATCCATGACGATGGCGGCGCGCATCCATTTCGCGCCATGCGCTTCGTGAGAGACGACGCCATCTTCCGGCGAACGCTGATCTGCTGGATGCTCATGGGCTTCGCCAACCTGATGATGCTGCCGCTGCGCGTGGAATATCTCGCCAACAAACAATACGGAATGAATCTGACCGTGGGCACGATCGCGTTGCTCACTGGTGTCGTGCCGAATCTCGCGCGGCTCGTCGTGAGCCCAATTTGGGGATGGCTCTTCGATCACATGAATTTCTTCGCGCTGCGCGTGACGCTCAACGTCGGCTTCGCCATCGGGATTCTAACTTTTTTCGTGAGCAATAGTTTCTCCGGCCTCGTTGCGGGCGCGATCATCTTCGGCATATCCAACGCCGGCGGCGACGTGGCGTGGAGCTTGTGGGTGACGAAGTTCGCGCCGCCGGGACGCGTGGCGGATTACATGTCCGTGCATACATTCTTCACGGGAGTGCGCGGCGTGCTCGCACCCGTCTTCGCGTTCACCCTCGTGACCAGGCTGAGCCTCGGCGTGATGGCGTTCGTAAGCGCCGCGTTGATCATACTTGCCAGTCTCATGCTCTTGCCGGAAATCAAGTTCGGCAAACGTGCGCGAAAAGCTTCCGCGCTGGTCGAAGAAATTTCCGAGTGAAGCCGCGAACTGGAGGTCTGCGCGCGATTCTTGTATCTCACCCGCATGTCTCAAGACCTGACCGCGCAGCCGCAAACTGACCCGACACAAATCTACCGCTATCGCGACGGCCTTTACGCCGAGGACATGCTGATCACCGCACTCGTGTGGCTCGACTTGTTTTCATGGCTGGAGAAGAACCCGTCGGACCTTTCATCCATCTGCGTCGCGCTCGATCTGAAGCCGCGTCCTGCGGACGTGATGCTCACCTTGTTCGTCGCGATGGAATTGTTGGAGCAGCGCGATAGAACATTCTTCCTCACCGAAACCGCGTGCGAACATCTCGTGAAGGATTCGCCGTGGTTCATCGGACCTTATTACGCGTCGTTGAAGAATCGTCCGGTCGTCACAGATCTGCTCCGAGTTCTGCGCACTGGCAAGCCCGCCAACTGGGGCAGCGAGAAAGATAAAGGCGACTGGCACAAGTCAATGGAGACGGAGGAGTTCGCGACGCAGTTCACTGCCGCGATGGATTGCCGCGGCGTTTTTCTCGCTCAGACTGCGGCAAAGAAACTCGACCTTCGCAATCATAAGCGGCTGCTTGACATCGCGGGCGGCAGCGGCATTTACGCGTGCTCGTTCTGCGCGCATTTTCCAGAGCTCCGCGCCACCGTGTTGGAAAAGCCACCGGTCGATCGCATTTGCCGGAACGCCATTGCCAAACGTGGTTTCACCGAACGCGTCGATGTCATTGCGTCGGACATGTTATGCGCGCCGCTGCCTTCGGGTTTTGACGCGCACCTGTTCTCCAATGTGCTGCACGATTGGGATGAACCGGTGGCGAAGCAATTGATCGCGAAGAGCTTTGCCGCGCTCGAATCGGGTGGCGTGTTGATCATTCACGACGCGCATTTGAACGAAGCCAAGTCAGGTCCGCTGCACGTGGCGGAGTACTCGGTGATGTTGATGCATTCGACGGAGGGGCGCTGCTATTCCGTCGCTGAGATGCGCGCGTATTTAACGGAAGCGGGCTTCATCAACGTGCAGTTCACGCCCACGGCGGCAGCGAGGAGCGTCATCACGGCAGAGAAGCAAGGGTAAGCCCGTATTGCCGGAATGGATCGTCGCTTTAAGTTTTCAGGCGACCGGATTTTCGAACGCAGGCCACGTGCGCGCGGGAGTGGGTTTCGCGCGTGCGAGGCACGCCTCGATCAGAGCCAACCGGTGCAAACGCCAGGTCGCGGATGCGATCTGGCGTTTAGTTTTTCCCGAGCAGCGCGCCGAAGAACGTTTGGTTCTCGAACTGTTTCTGCCGGACCTTGAGTTGCCCGAGGATCGATTGCCAACTGATAAAAAGCTTGTGCCATTGGTTCTCGATTCCGCGCAGCACACTCTCGTTGCTCTCGCTGAGGAAGCGCATCGAA
>DATHEW010000796.1:0-3448 GCA_035318425.1 Candidatus Acidiferrum sp.
GATCATCTCGGGCTTTCTCCAGTTGATCCACCAGCGCATCGGAGACGAAACCAAAGTCGAAGGCCAGGACCTCGACATGGTGAAGGACCGCCTGCGCCGCATTACCAAGCAATGCACAAACTGCATCGATATTTCACGGCGCTACCTAAGTTTCCTCCGCCAGAACCCTGGCGAAATGATGCGTGTATCGGTCAACCAGACGCTCGCCGACATGCACGAACTAATGCGCGTACATCCCGCAGTGAAGACGAATGAACTCACGGTCACAGCCCTGGGTGAGGATGTGACGGTGCAGATCAACGGCACCGATTTCATTCAGGTCATTCGCAATCTCACGGTGAATGCCCTGCAATGCACCACCGAAGATCATACGGTCCAGATTTTGGCGGAGGTCATCAACGAACCCGCTTCCACGAGCCAGGACCAATCGGAAGAACGCTTCGTGAACACCGGCACGTTCCGCAACAATGCGCCATTGCTCTCGATCAGCATCCGCGATACCGGCCCCGGCATCCCCGAACAGAATATGCGGCGTCTGTTCTCCGAATCGTTTACCACACAGGCGACCGGCAAAGGCACCGGCCTCGGCCTCTCGATCGTCAAGCGTCTCGTCGCTCGCGCGAACGGTGCGATCCGCGTACGCACGCGGTTGGGCGAAGGCACGCAGTTCACGGTTTATCTTCCGCTGGACTAAACGTGCCGCCGGCATCTTGCCGGGTTCGCACACGCTCGTACGAACGAGCAATTCCTCTTCTGTTCGTGAACCTCAGCCCGGCAAGATGCCCGGGGCACGTTGCGCGCTTGCCAATTGAATGTCGTCGGCGCACAACCGTCTGCACTAGCAACGTCTCAACCATGAAAACAAAATCACCTTGGGGAAAACTCATCCTGTCACTTGTCGCAGTATGCCTTGCCGTGCCGGCGTTCGCTGCGGAACCGAAGAAGGTCCTGGTCGTCAGCGTCACCACAGGTTTCCGGCACAGCTCGATTCCGACGGCTGAACGAATCATCGCGCAACTCGGTGAGAAGAGCGGCGCTTACACCGTGGTGGATTATGCGCGCCAACCGGAGGCCAAGGTGCCGAGCAAGCCGAACAAACCCAAGATGCTTTCCGCGGACGCGGATGCGAAAGCGAAGACCAAGTACGAAGCTGACTTGAAAAAGTTCGAGACCGATCTCGCGAACTTCGATGAAGCCAAAGCGATGAGCGCGCAAAAGGATTTCGACAGCCAGCTAAAAGCGAGCATGGCAAAGCTCAGCCCGGAGAAGCTCAAGACGTATGATGGCATAATCTTCGCGAATACCACCGGTGATCTGCCGCTGCCCGACAAGCAAGCGTTCTTCGATTGGATTCGCAACGGCGGCGCGTTCATCGGCATGCACAGCGCCACCGACACCTTTCGCGGGCACAAGCCACTCGACCCTTACGTCGAAATGATTGGCGGCGAATTCCGCAGTCATGGTGCGCAGGCGGCGGTCGAGGCCTTGGTGCAGGACAAAGACCATCCGAGTTGCAAGCACCTCGGCGACTCGCTGAAAATCTACGACGAGATTTATCTGCTGAACAGCTACAACCGCGACAGCGTTCGAGAGTTGCTCGTGCTCGATAAGGAGCCGAGCACCAAGGCGCCCGGCCACTTCCCGATCGCGTGGGCGAAGCAGTACGGACAGGGAAAGATTTTCTACACATCGCTCGGCCATCGCGAAGATGTGTGGGATCCCGAGTGGAAAGATCGTCGCAACTCAAAGGAAGTCGCGGAGGCTTACCAGAAACACATCCTCGGCGGCATCAAATGGGCGCTTGGCCTCGAACCCGGCAGCGCGACGCCTCAATCGAAATAACTCAACTGAACTTTTGATGAAACAAGCACTCACATTCCTGATCGCCGTTGGAACCGCGATCGTGTTGCACGCCGCGGATTCCGAAGACGGTTTCAAGCCGCTCTTCAACGGCAAGGACACCAACGGTTGGCACCTGCGCAACACGAAGGGTCACAACAGTTGGTCGATTGAAAACGGCATCTTGAAAAACACCGTCAACAAAGGCGAGCACGGCACTGATCTCGTCACCGATCAGAAGTTTTGGAACTTCACCGTGCGCTACGATTACATGGTGCCGGACAATTCGAACAGCGGCTTCTACCTGCGCGGGCGGCACGAGCTTCAGATCCTCGGCGATTTCGCGAAAGGCAAACCGGCCATCAGCGGCAACGGTGCGATCTACAACTTCAAAGAGCCCGACCAGTTCGTCTCAAAGCCCGCCAACGAATGGCAAACCGTCGAGGCGACAATCATCGGCAACAGGATCACCGTGATCCAAAACGGCGTGAAGATTCACGACAACGTCGAGTGCAAGAAGGCGACCGGCAGCGAGATCGATAACAAGATCGACCAGCCGGGACCGATCTTCCTGCAGGGCGATCATGGCACGGTTTCGTTCCGCAACATGCGCATCAAGGAATTGCCGAACGACGCAAAGTAAAAAATCCGGTCATCAAACGAGAAGGCAGCGACGCACCCGTCGCTGCCTTTTGCTTCTGTCAAGAATCTCCAACGCTACTGCGTCGCCCCTTCCTTTCGATAACTCGCGACCACCCATTCGCTCAGCGCCTTTTCCGGTCCCTCCACGACGCCGTGGTCGATCGCGAACTCGGTCTGGCCGGTATTCTGCGACACGAGCTTCAGCCCAAACTGAAAGTCTTTGAACTTCTCCGCGCAAAGATCGCGCACGGTTTTGTTCTGCTCGAACGCCATCGACACCAACCGCTCTGCCGCTTCATCGCTGAACGCGAGGTTCAACCCGAAGCTGTCTTTGAACCGTTGCGCGAACTCGTGAACGACATGCGTCATCACCGCACGCTCCTGTTTCGCTTGCTCGGCCAACAGCGACTTCAGTGCGGAGGCTGGCTGGTCCACCAACTCGCGCGACACCACGATCTGCTTCACCACCGTCGAGGGCAGTTCGAATTTGAAATCGCGGAACACTCGCTCGCACACCGTCATCAGCCCGCGCGCGCCAGTCTTCTCGTCCGCCGCCAGATCCGAGATGCGCCTGAGTCCGTCATCACGAAACAATACTTCAATCCCATACGCCGCGAAGTCCTGCTCGTACTGGCGAATGATGCTGCCCTCGGAGTTCTTGAGAATGTGGAACAGGTCGTCCGTGTTGAGCGCATGACAATGCACGCGCACCGGCAATCTCCCGATGAACTCCGGCTCGAAACCAAAGTCGATGAAGTCGCGCGTCTGTGCCTCCATCAACACATCCTCCTCCGCCACGACACGGCTCGGCGCTGAAAAGCCGATCACGGATTCACGCAACCGGCGTTGCACGATCTTCTGCAACCCATCGAACGCGCCGCTGACGATGAACAAAATGTGCTTCGTGTTGATGGTCGCAGGCTGCTTCTTCGCGCCCGCGCCGCGCTGGAAATCCATCATCGCCTGG
>DATHEW010000797.1:0-9838 GCA_035318425.1 Candidatus Acidiferrum sp.
GACATGTGAAGCGTGCGCCAGGAAACCCGCACGTCTCGACCAACGCCGACTTCGTCACGGGCATTGCAAGAGGCGCGTCGCAAGGCAGTCTTGGTAGCGAGGGTATTCGCTCTGTGCTCTACGCCCTTTACCGCGAAAAAACCGACCTCGGTTTCTACGGATTGGAGGCTGTTTCGGCGGCAGAGGCTGACCGGTGGGAGGAGGCTCTACGCAAGATTTGGTCGGTTATGGGGGGCATAGGCCACGCGCAGGTTCACCGCAAAGGCCTGGTTCTTGTCGTCGTATGGAATGATGGCGTATCACCAGAATGCTGGAAGGCGGTGAACGCAAAAGTGGTCGAGCGGCTGAGCACTTCTTGATTATCGAGTGCGGCATCGCGATTGAACCGTCGGCAGACTCCGATTCACCCAAAATGCCTCCTGTGGGCGCGGGAGAGGCTTTGGGCGGCCATCCGCACGGCGGTGGCAACGCGGCTTTTCACGTCGCGCGTTTTCACGCTCATGATCCGGCCTCCGGTGATGCGGTTGTCCGGACATAATCCCAGCCAGCTTCCAAAGTGTTTGGCGTTCTGAACTTTTCGGCGGAGAAAAGACTCTCGGGCGCGCGATTCACATCCAGCACCGCGTGGTTCAGCGCATGGCCCGGCTGTGGGGGTGGGGCATGGGCAATCTGTTGACTGCGCTCGGTCACCGTCCGGATCGCTTGGGAAGATTAATTTGCGGGCATCGGTTCGAGGCGGATGGTAGCGTGGGCCGAACCCGTGAACACAGTGAGGCACATCGTTCTTGAGCGCGTCTTCGTGACGGGCGCTTTACTCTCTCTGCTCGCCGTCACTCCGACGCCTGCGCGGGGGGACCAGTCGAAACTGACGCGGAACGCTTCGGCGCAGGTACGTTCGTTTGTGAGCGAGCATTGTGCTGACTGCCACGATCGCGACACGAAGAAGGGCGATCTGGACCTGGAGAGCATCAGCGCTGAGGAGGTGACCCATCATCCGGAAGCATGGGAGAAAGTGGTACGTCGGCTGCGTGCCGGACAGATGCCGCCGCCAGAGAAGAAACGTCCCGATGAGAAGGAGTTCAAAACAGTGCTCATGGCGATCGAGCGCGTCCTTGATGCAGCGCCTCCGAATCCCGGCCGCACCGACACCTTGCGACGGCTGAATCGAACGGAATATCAAAACGCGATCCGGGACCTGCTGGGGTTGGAGATCGAGGCAGCGTCACTGTTGCCGAAGGACGAGGCGGGGCATGGGTTCGACAACGTCACGGTCGGCACTTTGTCTCCGACACTTTTGGATCGTTACATTTCAGCCGCGCAGAAGATCAGCCGGCTGGCGGTGGGTGCTCAACGCAGTCCGGACGCTCACGTGGTCCGCGTGCGCCCCGACCAGACTCAGGAAGAACATGTGGAAGGATTGCCGCCCGGCACGCGTGGCGGCGCGTTGATTCCGCACACGTTTCCGCAGGACGCCGAATACGAAATCCAAATCCGGCTCACGCGAGATCGCAATGAAGAGATCGAAGGGTTGCGCGAACCACATGAAGTCGAACTGCTGCTCGATGGTGAACCTGTGAAATCGTTCACGGTAGCGCCGCCCAAAGGGCACAAGAATTTCGAGCTCGTTGATCAGCATCTCAAGGTTCGCATTCCGGTCACGGCGGGTCCGCATCGTCTCGGTGTCACGTTTGTGAAGAATCCGTCATCGCTGCTGGAGACGCGGCGGCAGCCTTACGTGGCGCGGTTCAACATGCATCGGCATCCGCGTCTCGGGCCAGCCATCTACCAAATCTCAATCAACGGTCCTTACGACGCGAAAGGTCCCGGCGATACGCCGAGCCGGCGGCGAATTTTCGTGAGCCGGCCAACGAAGCCGGGCGAAGAAGACCAATGCGCCGAACGCATTCTTTCCACATTAATGCGGCGAGCTTATCGGCGACCGGTGAATGCCGCCGATCTTCAGAAGCCGATGAAGTTCTATCGCGAGGCAAAGGCGGGAGATGGTTTCGAGGCAGGAATTGAAACGGCGTTGAGCGCCATCCTCGTCAGTCCGCAGTTTCTCTTTCGCGTGGAACAGGATCCGCCAGGCGTCGTTCCAAACACCGCGTATCGCATCGCCGATCTGGAACTGGCGAGCCGCCTTTCGTTCTTTCTCTGGAGCAGCATCCCGGACAACGAGTTGCTCAAGACCGCAGAGCGCGGCGAGCTTCACAAGCCGAAGGTGCTGGAGAAACAAGTGCGGCGAATGCTGGTGGATTCGCGCGCCGAGAACCTTGTCCGCAACTTCGGTGAACAATGGCTTCACCTCCGCAACCTTGATTCGATAACACCGGACCTCCGCCTCTTTCCGGAATTCGATGACAACCTGCGCCAGGCTTTCCGCCGCGAAACCGAGATGCACTTCGAGACGGTTCTGCGTGAAGACCGCAGCGTGCTCGATTTGCTCAAAGCGGATTACACGTTCCTGAACGAACGGCTCGCGAAGCATTACGGAATTCCCAACGTGTATGGCAGCCAGTTCCGCCGCGTCGCACTGGGCAAGGATAGCGAGCGCGGCGGATTGCTACGTCACGGAAGCATCCTCACCGTCACCTCCTACGCGACGCGTACTTCGCCGGTGATCCGTGGCAATTGGATTCTAGCCAACCTCATCGGCACGCCGCCGCCCCCGCCGCCCGGCAATGTTCCCGCGCTGAAAGACAATACGGTTTCGGCGACGTTCTCGGTTCGCGAACGCCTGGCCGAACATCGTGCCAATGCCGCCTGTGCGAGTTGTCACAATCTCATGGATCCCGTCGGCTTCACGCTGGAAAATTTCGACGCAGTCGGGCGCTGGAGAAACATTGAGGAAGGCCAGCCGGTGGACGCCGCGGGTGGACTTCCCGACGGTCGCAGATTTACAGGCGTCGCGGGGCTTGAAGAAGGATTGCTCGATCGGCCCGAAGTCTTCGTCGGCACGCTCACGGAGAAGCTCCTGACCTTCGGGCTGGGCCGCGGCGTGGAACATTTTGACGGCCCCGCCGTGCGCAAAATTGTGCGTGAAGCGAAGGCTGACAATTACAAATTCTCGTCCATCATTATTGGGATTACCAAGAGCACGCCGTTCACGATGAGGAAAGCACTATGAGTTTCATTACGAAGAAGTTCATGCCGCGGCGGACGTTCCTGCGCGGAGTGGGAGCGACGATGGCGTTGCCGTTGCTGGAGGCGATGGTTCCCGCCGCGACGCCGCTGGCGAAGACCGCCGCCAAGCCGGTGAGCCGCCTCGGCTTCGTCTTCATGCCGATGGGCTGCGACCAAAGCCGATGGACTTTGCCCGGCGACAACCTTGATCAACTCTCGCCGATTCTCAGTTCGCTCGCGCCGGTGCGGGAGCATGTGACCGCGATTTCAAATCTGGAATTGAAGAACGCGTATCCCGGGAGCCACGCGACTTCCAACTCTTCCTTCCTGAGCGCAGCCAAAGCCAAGCTCACGGAGAGCACAGACTATTACCTCGGAACAACCGTCGATCAGGTCGCCGCTCAGCGGATCGGCCAGGCGACGCAATTGCCATCGCTGGAACTCGCGATGGATTTGCTCCAGGTGGTCGGCCAGTGCGATAATGGCTACGCCTGCGTTTACCAAAATAATCTTTCCTGGTCGTCGCCGACGACACCGCTGCCGGCGGAGGCGCATCCGCGCATCGTTTTTGAAAGTTTGTTCGGCGAAGGCGGCAGCATCGCCGAGCGCCGCGCCGCGCTCCGAAAGAAGGCGAGCCTGCTCGATTCGTTCAATGACGACATTGCCCGTCTGCAACGCAACCTCGGTCCCAGCGATCGCGCGAGGGTCAGCCACTATCTTGAAACCGTCCGCGAAGTCGAACGCCGGATTCAGAAGGCCGAAGCCGACACGAAGGATAATCCGCTGCCGGATCTGGATCGGCCCGTCGGCGTGCCGGCCGCTTACGCCGATCACGCGCGATTGATGTTCGACTTGCAGGTGCTGGCGATGCAAGGCGATGTCACGCGCGTCATCACGTTCCAACTCGCGCGCGAAACGAGCAATCGCACTTACCCCGAGATTGGTGTGTCTGATCCGCATCACCCTCTCTCACATCATGGAAACGACCCGGCGAAGATCGAGCGCATGTCGAAGATCAATGCGTTCCACGTCTCGCTCTTCGCCGAGTATCTCGCGAAATTGAAGGCCACGCCGGAAGGCAACGGAACGTTGCTCGATCATTCACTCATTCTCTATGGCAGTGGCATCGGCAATCCCAACATCCATGACCACACGAACCTGCCGATCCTTGTTGCTGGCGGCGCAGCCACCGGAATGAAAGGCAACCGGCACATCAAATACGCGAAGCCGGTTCCGCTGGCCAATCTCCACCTGACGTTGCTCGACAAAGTCGGCGTCCACCTCGATTCGTTTGCCGACAGCAAAGGCAAGGTGGATGAGTTGTTCGAGCCGCTGGCGATTTGACAGACAAGTACTGATTCCTAGATGAGCGGATCATCACAACAAAGAACCGAGAGTAATGATTGGCTTCAGTACTACCCCGAAGTTCAATCCGCCGGTTCGCTGCGTGCAGTGGTGTTGGATACGATGGCGAACCTCGGATCACCCTTCCTCCCTACTGATTCGACGGACTGGTTCCCTAAAACTTACGCTAGAGTGGAAGCCGCAAATCGATTTGTTCAGGTTTACGTCGCGGCTTTGGAGCGGCTATTCCTGATGGAGTTTTGGTCTAAGGGAGTTTGCCTCGCATCGGGTAATTGCCCAGACATCCGCCAAACAGCCTCAGCAATTCATCAGTGGCTCTCGGACGTGAAGCTTCGTGTTTCCGGCTTGTCCAAGGACTTTATTTGGGTTGTCCCAAAGGAGGGTGCCGAGGCATTTGAGGAGGGGCAGGAGGTGGACTGGCGCTGGGAGCAACTCGTCAACGACGAAGCTAGGCTTCCAGAATTTAGAACTCTTGTCCGACGCGCTGCGGCCGAGCCACGGCTTCGCGAGCTGTTTCCTTACAGCAGCATGCACACGCTTTGTTTCAGCCGATGCACGGGCTATCCGTTCACTCGTGACACTCCGTCCATCACACCAATCGGTAATGGGAATTATCGCGTTTCCGATGGAAATGATCGGGAACTAGGGCTTGGGGATATTGACCTCGCGGTTCGGATTGCGGTGGACAATCTGCCTCCAGGCTGCGGTCCGGCAAAACCAGGAACAGCGGGTAATGAAGCCTGACATGCCATTCAACCGTTGCTTCCGACATAGTCGTTTTAGAGATCGCAACGCCCTGCGGCTGGGGCATCGAGCACAGCCGCGCTCCACCGTCTGCGCGCTGGCCATTCTTTCGTTTGCTCTCGTTCCACAATTGTTTGCTGCTGAATCACGGCTCGCGGACGCTGCTGAGAAATCAGATCGCGCAACGATTCGCACACTGCTCAAACAAAATACTAACGTGAATGCGCCGCAGGTCGATGGAATGACTGCGCTGCATTGGGCTGCTTATCTCGACGATCTCGAAACGGCCAAACTCTTGGTCTCAGCAAACGTGAAGGCGACGAATCGTTATGGCGTGACGCCCCTTTCACTCGCCTGCCAGAACGGGAACACGGCGATGGTCGAACTGCTGCTCGAACGCGGCGCTGACCCGAGCACCACACTACGTGGCGGCGAAACGGTGCTGATGACGGCGGCGCGCACGGGCAAACTTGGTCCGGTGACCGCGCTGATCAAGCGCGGCGCGGAGGTGAACGCGAAGGAGCGTCGGGGGCAAACTGCTCTGATGTGGGCCGCCGCAGATGGTCACACCGAAGTTGTCGAGTTGCTGATCAAAGCGGGCGCGGACATTCACGCAACGCTGCCGGATTCCGGGTTCACTCCATTCTTCTTCGCCGCGCGTAACGGTCGGACTGACGTGGTTCGCGTGTTGTTGAAGGCGGGCATTGATGTGAACGAGGCGATGGAGCCGCGCAGACCTGGTGGAAAAGCACCCAGCAAGGGAACGAGCGCACTGATTCTTGCCATCGAGAACGGGTATTACGAACTTGCCCTGACGTTGCTCGATGCGGGTGCTGATCCCAAGGACCAGCGTTCGGGGTTCACACCGCTGCACGTCATGACATGGGTGCGTAAACCGCCGCGTGGGGAAGATCGGGGCATGCCGCCTCCACCGGAGTTGGGAACACTGAACAGCCTGCAATTCATTAAGGAACTGGTGAAGCGAGGAGCGGATGTGAACGCGCGGTTGGTCAATGGAACGGGGGGGCTCGGCAAATTCACCACGAAAGGCGCGACGCCATTCCTGATGGCTTCAGCCAATGCCGACCTTCCCTACATGAAGTTGCTGCTCGAGCTCGGCGCGGACTCATTGATCCCAAACACGGATCAGTGCACGCCGCTGATTGTCGCGTGTGGCATCCATGTCGGCTCCGACGGCGCCAATGAAGTTGCAGGCGAAGAACCTGAGGTGCTCGAAGCGGCGAAGCTGCTCCTGAAACTTGGCGCGGATTTGAATGCCGTCGATGCCAATGGCGAAACGGCGATGCACGGCGCCGCCTTGAAGAATTTGCCGAAGGTGGTGCAGTTCCTCGCCGAGAATGGCGCAAACGTCGAAGTGTGGAACAAGAAGAACAAGTTCGGCTCGACGCCATTGATGCTCGCGCAAGGCTATCGTCCCGGAAATTTCAAACCGTCATTCGAAACCGTCGAGGCCATTCAGCGTGTAATGCTTGTCGCAGGAGTTGCCCCCTCGAATGAAGTGCCGACTGTGCTCCGAAACTCCGACTGGGAGCCATTGGCCGTGCCAGTGAAAAAAAAGCCATGATACGGTGGGTTTTCGCAGCGCTTGTTCTCTGCTCTCTTTTGCCGCCGCTGATTCACGCTGACGATTCACGGTTACCGCAGATTGTTCACGACATCGAATACGCCCGCGTCGGAGAACACGCACTGAAACTGGACCTGCACGTTCCTCGCGGGAAACCAAATTCGCCGCTAATCGTTTGGGTGCATGGCGGTGCGTGGCGCTCTGGCTCTAAAAGCGGGATGCCGCTCGGGCAACTGGTCGAGGAAGGTTACGCCATCGCCAGTGTTGATTACCGGCTTTCAACGGAAGCGAAGTTTCCCGCGCAGATTCACGACATCAAAGCCGCGATCCGTTTCCTGCGCGCGAACAACCGTGCGTGGAAGTTCTCTTCAAAGAGAATCGTCATCGCGGGTGACTCCGCGGGGGCGCATCTCGCCGCCCTGGTCGGCGTTTCAAATGGCGACCGTGATCTCGAAGGCAATGTCGGCGGCGCACGGGACCAAAGCTCGGACGTCCAGGGAATCATCAGCTTTTACGGTGCGGCGAATCTTACGACGATTCTCAGTCAATCGACGTCGCATGGGTTGAAGGTTCGCGTTCCGGCGCTCGACTTGTTGCTCGGCGATCAGCCGACGAACGCGGTGGAACTTGCGCGTCTCGCCAGCCCCGTGTTCCACGTTGATCGTCGCGATCCACCGCTGCTTCTCTTGCACGGCGATCAGGATCCGCAGATGCCGATCAACCAATCACACGAGCTATGCGCGGCGTATCAGAAGGTGAAAGCGCCAGTGACTTTCGTGGTCGTGAACGGCGCGGCGCATGGTGGCCCGATGTTTTACGACGCGGAACGATCGGAGATCGCGCGTCAGTTTCTGCGCCGGCATTTTTGATTCACAACGGAACTTAGTTCGCGAGGAATTCAAAGTTGCTTCACGCGATAGAAATACTTCGGAGTGCCGGGAACGGACGCATGGGAAAAGGAAACCGAACCATTCACTGCACGTTGCGTCTGCACGGCCGCCCATTGCGTCAGGTTGGTGGAGGCTTCGAGAACGTAGTCATGGCCAGTGATCGCTGCCGCGCGTGTCTGAAATACGCCGGGGGCCACCATCGAATACGCATCCAACCGCAACGGCCCGCGCAATTTTGCGATCGCGTAATCCGGCTCCGCTTGCGCCGCTGAACTCGACAATCCCGCCACGATGTAACCGTCATCGCCAGTGAGTTGCAGCCGCAGAATTTCGCCGGCAAAACTCCCGCGCGCCGCTTGCTCCCACTGCTTGTTGCCGCTCGCATCAAGCTTCACCATCCAGTAATCGCCGGCATGTGAGCCGGAGCTGGTGCTCGTCTTGTTGCCGGAAATTCCCGAGAACGAAACGCCTCCGAGCAGATAGCCACCGTCGCCGGTTTGCTGCACGCTGTGCAATTCATCCGCATCAATGCCGCCAAAGGATTGGTCCCATTGCACCGCGCCAGCGGCATCGATCTTCACGACCCAATAATCGTGCGAACCGTGACTGCCGCTGCTCTTGCCCGCCGAGACGCTCGAGTAAGAAGTTCCGCCGAGAGCGTAGCCGCCGTCGCTCGTTTGCTGAATGCTGTGAAGCTGCTCGGAGTCCGCGCCGCCGTAACAGCGTTCCCACTGTTTGTTCCCGCTGGCATCGAGTTTCAACACCCAGGAATCGCTAGTGCCGCTTCCGAGTGTTGCGCTGATTTTGTTTCCGGATGTAATGGAGAAGGAGTGTCCGCCCACGATGAATCCGCCATCGATCGTTTGCTGCACCGCATGCAGTTCATCCGCGTCCGTTCCGCCGTACGTTTTGTCCCACTGCTTGTTCCCGTTCGCGTCGAGTTTCACGATCCAGTAATCGCCCGCGCTGCCGAATGCCGCGCTGGTTTTGTTGCCGGAAACAGATGAGGCCGAAAATCCGCCGAGGACAAATCCACCATCGCTCGTTTGCTGCACCGCGCGAAGATCGTCCACCTGCGAGCCACCGAACGAGCGCTCCCATTGCTTGTTTCCATTCGCGTCGAGCTTCAGCACCCAATAATCAGCGCCACCCAAGCTCGCGCTGGTTTTGTTTCCGGAAATTCCCGAGTGCGAAGTACTGCCCACGATGTAACCACCATCAGACGTTTGCTGAACATCGTTCACGCGATCGAGTTCGGTGCCGCCGAACGAGCGCTCCCATTGCTTGTTCCCACCCGCATCGAGTTTCACCATCCAGCAATCACCGCCACCCTGGCTTGCGCTGGTTTTGTTTCCGGAAATGTCGGAGAAGGAATATCCCGCCACGATGGATCCACCATCGCTGGTTGATTTCACCACGTGCGCAAAATCGGCGTTCGTCCCGCCGAACGCGCGTTCCCATTCCAAACCTGGCGAGGTTTGCGCGTTGACCGTGAGCACTCCAGCCGCCGCAAGCAGGAGAGAGGCAAAACTGCACTTCATTCGTTTCTATTGCTGGTAATGCGAGGCCGACCTGTCGCCTCACCGGACGATCCAGGCAAGAATTTCGTTCCGAAAATGTCGCCGGTTGCCGCGCGTTGGATTGCATTCGACAAGGCGCGTTTTGTCTTCGATCGAGCCGCGGAGTAGCGGGATCGCACAGGTGTGTTATCTCTGGCGAATGCCTCGGTTTGAAATGGAACAGCGTCGCCGTGCCTCGAAATTCATGCGCCGGTGCGCGCCCTGTCTGGTGCGCGCCACAGCAATACTCTTCTCGTGTGTGATGCAGGCGGCCCCGATCAATCGCGACGTTGTTCGTCAGGAGCTTCAGGATTTTTCTCGCGCGGGGATGAACAAACGCCTCGGCTCGGATTACGCCTTTTATCATTCAACCGCCGAAACGTTTCCCAACATCTACATGGCGCCGACGAAGCAGGACGCCATCGGTCGTCGCTATCAGATCGGCGGTCCGTGGTCGCGGGATCCGGGCGATTACAGCAGCACTCAGGGACAAATCCTTTATTCGCCTGACGCCGGTGTGTTCGGTGTAGATCGTATCACCATTCACGAATGGGCGTATTACTGTTTCAGCG
>DATHEW010000798.1:0-2927 GCA_035318425.1 Candidatus Acidiferrum sp.
TCGGCGCACGTGGCGACGAATGATCCTTTCTCGGAGCCCACCGCGATGCCGAATCCGCGTTCCTTGTTTGGCTTCAACTTGTTCCAACCAAACTTGTCAGCGGCGGCTTGCAACACCGCGCGCAGCCGTGGCTCCTTGAGATTCTTCAGCCGGAAATCCAGTGGATCCAGCTTCAGCGCATGGGCGAGTTCATCGATGGCTGACTCGCGCGCGAAATGATTCGCCGTGGCCGCGAGTGCGCGATACGAACCCTGGCGCAACGGTGAGTCCGCGCGATGAAACTCCGTCTTCGCGCCGGGCACGTCGTAGAGCACGCGAATGCCCGCGCCGCCCGAATTGTAATTGTGAAAGTCCCACGACGTGATTTTCCCATCGCGAGAAGCGCTCGCCGACACGTCGATCACGCCCGCCGGCCGGAAGTATGCCCACGTGAATTCCTCCTCACGCGTCCAGATGAGCTTCACGGGTTTGCCCGCCGCCTTCGCGAGGCGCGCCGCTTCGATAGCAGCTTCGCCGGTGTGCTTGCCGCCGTAGCCGGAGCCGGTGTCGGGAACAATCACGCGCACGTTGTCTTCAGGAATCTTAAACGCCACCGCGAGTTCAGTGCGCACACCGAAGGGGCGTTGTGTTCCGGTCCAGACCGTGAGCTTGTCCTCCTTCCATTCAGCAACAGCCGCGCGCGGTTCCAGCGGCGCGTGCGCGATGTAAGCGACGGTGTAGGTCGCGTTCACACATTGCTCGCCATCCTCCAAAGGCGCACCAGCGGGAGCAGGTCGCGCGTTCTTCTTCAAGTGCGTGAACAACTCCTTGTGCGAAATCTGCGGCTCGTTCTTCCACTCGGCCTTGAGTGTCTTCACCGCGCGTTGCGCCGTGAGCACATTCGGCGCAACGACGCCGACGAAATCCTGGTCCCGCACCACGGTCACACCGGCCATTGCTTCCGCTGCTTTCGTGTCGAGTGACTGAAGCTTCGCACCCAGCGAAGGCCGCCGCATCATCTTGCCGTGAAGCATGCCGGGCAGTTTCACATCCGACGTATATTGATGTTTGCCCGTGACGAAGGAAGCGCCATCCACCTTGGGAACGGACGTGCCGGTGATCTTCCAACTCGCGGGAGGAGTAACAGCCGCGTCATCCGCCACTGTGCGCATCAGCTTCTGTCCCTTGGTGATCTGGCCGAAGCCAAACGTCTCGCCGGTCTTCGTGTTCTTTACCTTGCCCTCGGCAACCACGAACGAAGTGCGCTCCGCCTTTTGCTGCTCCGCCGCGAGGTCGAGCAGGATTTCGCGAGCGACTGCCGAGACGCGCCTCAACTGCGGCACCATGTCGGGTGTGCTGCGACTGCCAAATGTCCCCGCGTCATACGGCGTGAGTTGCGTGTCCGCCATCACTACGCGGATCAGGCTGACCGGCGCGCGCAATTCTTCAGCAACGACCTGCGTGAGCGCCGTGCGGATGTTCTGTCCCACTTCCGCTTTGCCGGTGAACACCGTGACCGTGCCGTCCTCGGCGATATGCAGCCACGCGCCGATCTCCTGCGGCCGGCGTCCTCCGCCGCGTCGTCCACCTCGGCCGGATTCCTGTGCAACCGCGTTCCTGATGAGACAGACAACGAGCACGCCGCTGCCGAGCAATTTGAAAAAGCTGCGGCGCGCAAGTTTGAAATTGTAAACCGGCGCGGCGTGAAGCTCGTAACGCTCCGGCTCGATCACGATGTCGTCGCGCGTCTTCATTTCGCCTCCTGAAGTTGCTGCGCCGCCTTGCTGATCGCGGTGACGATGCGCCCATATGTTCCGCAACGGCAGATGTTCCCTTCCATGCCGCGGACGATCTCGGCTTCGGTCGGTTTCTTGTTTCTGTTCAGCAACGCCACCGCCGACATAATCATGCCGGGCGTGCAGTAGGCGCATTGAAACGCATCCGCCTCCACGAACGCCTGCTGAACTGGATGCAGCTTGCCGTTGCTCGCGAGGCTTTCGATGGTCACGACTTTCTTTCCTGCAAGTGTGCCGACACGGCGCTGGCACGAACGGACAGGTGCGCCATCGATGAGCACTGTGCAGGCGCCGCACTCGCCTTCGCCGCAACCGTATTTCGATCCAGTCAGATCGAGATCATCGCGCAAGACGCTCAGAAGCGTGCGTTCCTCGTCCACGATCACGCGCATCACGCGACCGTTCACATGAAGCTCATTGATGTTCGCCATAGCTGTAAATCCTCCGCGCCATTGTTGTAGGCCGCATCGTCATTCAAGACGATCACGCCCGCCATCGGTTACTACATGCTGATCCGGCCAAAACAAGTTGCGCGCCTCGGGGCCTTTCCCTACTTTGCCGCTCCTTTCATGAAAGTGTTTATCGACGGCAAGTATTGCGACGAACAGGACGCCAAGGTGTCCGTGTTCGACCACGGGTTGCTCTACGGCGATGGTGTTTTCGAAGGCATCCGCGCCTACAACGGCCGTGTCTTCAAGCTGCGCGAACACATCGATCGTCTCTTCTACTCGGCCAAGGCGATCCTGCTCGAAATCCCGATGTCGCACGCCGACATCATGAAGGCCACGGTCGATACCTGCCGTGAAAACAATTTGCGTGACGGCTACATCCGTCTCGTGGTGACGCGCGGGATCGGGACACTGGGTTTGAATCCCAATCGCTGCAAGCGCGGCTCCGTCATCATCATCGCGGACAAGATCCAGGTTTACCCGGCCGAGATGTACGAGAACGGCATGGCCATCGTGACAGTGCCGACGGTGCGCAATCTTCACAGCGCATTGAACCCGGCGATCAAGTCATTGAACTACCTCAACAACATTCTCGCGAAGATCGAGGCGAACAATGCCGGCGTCGAAGAAGCGATCATGTTGAACTCGGAAGGCTTTGTCTCCGAATGCACCGCGGACAATCTGTTTCTCGTGAAGGGCAATC
>DATHEW010000799.1:0-5342 GCA_035318425.1 Candidatus Acidiferrum sp.
GTTCGGGTTCGCGAAGGTGAACGTCATGTTCGAGGCAGAACTGCCGATGTTCAAAATCTGGTTCGCAGTCGCGGTGAAAAAACCGGACTGATAGCCATCCGTATTGGGAACCGTGATGCCGGTCAGGGAAGACACACCGCCCCCGCGATAAACGTCGCCGGCGTCGCCACGGTTCAAGCCGCGTTCCAAATGGTAAGCGCCATCCGCCTGTAGCAATGCCACCTGGTAATGATTTGAAGGCCAACCCAAACCGGCGGGGTATCCTTCGTCGTTGTTATCGACCTGATTGTTGTCAATGTGCCAGATGGCGAGACCGCCCTGTGGCATTGCCGCCTCGAACCCTACGGGTTGCCGGTTCTCGATCAGCAAGTATTCACCGTTCGGATAACCATTGGTGATCCGGAAAATGGTCCGTGTGGTTTCAACGCGAGGCGCGTTGTAAGTCCCGGGTGCAATCGTGATTGGCGTTACCCACCCGAGCTCGATTTTTGCCCATGCACTGAGGTGAGGAGGATAAAGCTGTGAGCCATCGAACCCCCAGGAGTTAGCCATGAGGCAATACGACCCAATGCCTTCGCTTCCGCCATCGGTATCGTAGAGGTCCGGCAAGCCAAAGAAGTGACCCGTCTCATGGGCGATGACGCCGATGCGTGTAATGTCGGTTCCACTCACGCCCCAGAGAGCGGGTTCGGTATGGTAATCAAACACCTTGACCGAAACACCGTTGCCGTTCTGATCGCCGCTCGTCCAGCGGCCTCCCGGAACGGCGAAGAGACTCCACTTGTGAGACCAGATCCAATTTCCGCCGCCCTCGCCCGTTTCAGCGGCGTAGCCAGAATGAATGATGTCAATGGCATCGACGAACCCATCGTTGTCCACATCGAACTGTGCGAAGTTCACGAGCGAATCCGCAATGTCGAGCGCGTCCTTCACCATGCCCTGGCCATTCCTTGGATAGAATCCGCGCCCATCCACCCCCGCCGCGTAATACTCCTCCGTCTGGGGCAGCGTTATCCAGGCGATCACGGTGCTTTCAAGCGTCATCGTGCCATACGAAGTTTCGCGATAATAGTCTTTCAAGCTTCCCGTCGGGGCCAACGCGGGGCTGCCGCCCGCGGTATTAAATATGACATTGTAGTCCGCGGGCTCACGAGTGTGGACGCCGAGCGCGTGATCGCTGAAGCGAACAAGAATGACGAGATTCTTCACGGTGCCGACCGGGAGAATGCGCGCGACCGGTCCGCCCGTTATGCCTTGCGGTTGAGATTTCTGCCGCTCGCCGATCAAAAACTGCGGCGATGGCCTGAGCTTCTCCTGGAGGTTGAGCGCACGCGGATTATCGCGACCCACCATGAACGCCGTCGGCCCGAGTCCGCCATCCACCCGGCGCTGCGCATACATGTAACGCGCGCCGTCTCGAACGACGGTGAATCCGTTCATGTCTTCGAACCAATGCGCAACCTCATCGCCCTTCGGCCGCAGTGTGATGCGCGTTCCATCCGGTTGCGCCAGGTCAACGGGATGAGGGCTGGCATTAATGCCGTACGTTCTCGCGGTGCAAAAAAGCAAAACGCCGGCGATCAGCGTCGGTACGAGGGTTTTGACGCGACGGAAAGATGTTTCGACGCGAGCGGAGGAGTGAATCTTCTGGTTCATGCGAACGATTCGTCTCGCAGACCTCACGACGGGCCAAACGTGGGGGCAGTGTGGACGAGTTCGATCCGATAGTGCCGAACAATGACTTCACGGAGCAAGCGCAGAATGCTTCTCGCGGGACTTTCGGGTTCGAATTTACTGCGGATTAAACTTTTGACTCAGCAGCAGGTTCAAGCGGTGCATGGCCACAGTCAGTTCGCCAAATAAGCGGGCGGTGCCGGCGTCAATCTGCGCTTCGTTCATGCGTTTCGATGTGCGTCGAAAACGGAGTGCGAGCGCTAGGTGCTCGTGGGTGTCGCCGAGTTTCCGCAACAGCAGGTCCACTCTCGTCGCGCGGCTGCGAGCTTTGCGGATGATGATCACCCCCCGATCGGCAGAAATCTTTCCGGCTTCCACCGATTTCAATAGCGCGCACTCGAAAGCCCGGCAGTAGCTCGGTCGATCTGCGTAAATGCCACAACATCCCTTCACGAACACGGCGCACGGCTGATGAAACTTCCCGCCCCGCTTCAGCTTAAGCCCGAGGTTTTCGAGTCGCGCGGTGTCATCGTCTGGCTGCAGTTCGCCGTCGGCAAAGATCACTCCGTTGCAGCACAAGCCACACTGCAGGCAAAGTTGTTCGGCCGAACCATTCATCTCGCGAGCCGCCACGATAAGCTTCCTCATCGAACGCAGCAACTCGGCGCAACATGCCTTGGCGTGATTCGATGCGGCTGCACTCTGAAATTCTGCGTGTCATTCGCCAACGAGCATGGCTAGAACATGCCCGCGTTTATGCCGTTGCTCGATGAAATTGAACCGCTGAAACAAACCGCGATCGCGGAGTTGCAAGCCGCCGCCGATTTGCCCGCATTGGAACAATCCAAGGGCGCGTGGATCGGGCCCAATGGCAAATTCACCGCGCTGATGAAACAGCTGGGGACTTTGTCGAAGGAGGAGAAGCCCGTCGCCGGCAAGTTGATCAACGCGGTGAAAGTGGAACTCGAGTCCGCACTCGCCGCGCGCCGCGAGGAGCTTGAACTGAAGGCTGCGTTGCCCACTGAGCCGACTGATTGGACCTTGCCGGGCCGCCGCCGCGCGGTCGGCAAACTGCATCCGCTGACGCAGGTGACAGATGACATCGTGAGAGCATTCCGGAAAATTGGATTCGTCGTCGCGGATGGTCCTGAGATCGAGGACGAAGTCCATTGTTTCGACGCGTTGAACACACCCGCCGATCATCCGGCGCGCGACACGCAAGACACGTTTTACGTGGATGTGCCAAGTCGGCCGTTGCTCCGTACGCATACGAGTTCGGTCCAGATTCGCGTCATGCAGTCGCAGCCGCCGCCGATTCGCATCATTGCGCCGGGCCGGGTGTATCGTCGCGACAATGCGGATGCCACGCACAACCCGACGTTCCACCAGATCGAAGGTCTTTACGTGGACAAGAACGTCACCGTTGGCGATCTGAAAGGCACAGTGGAATTTGTCTTCAAGGAAGTGCTCGGCGAAGACGTGAAGCTGAGGTTCCGTCCGCATTACTTCAGCTACACCGAGCCGAGTTTCGAGATCGATTTCACAAACTCGCTCGTGAAGAAGTTGGGGAAGGATTGGCTCGAGATCGCCGGCTGCGGGATGGTGCATCCGAAAGTGTTCGAGAACGTCGGCTACGATCCCGAGGTCTGGACCGGCTGGGCCTTCGGCTTCGGCATCGAACGCATCGCGATGCTGCGCTACGGGATCAACGACATTCGGTTGTTCTACGAGAATGATGTACGGTTCCTGAAGCAGTTTTAACTCCGAGCCTCATCACGCATGAAAGTCACCCTTAACTGGCTCAAGCAATACGTTGATTTCGATTGGTCGCCAGAGCAATTGGCCGAGCGGCTCACCATGCTCGGCCTTGAAGTCGAGGCCATGCACAAGCTCGCGGGCGACTTTGAAGGCATCGTCGTCGCGCAGATTCTCACGAAGGACAAGGTTCCGGGCTCGGACAAGCTTTCCGTCTGCAAAGTCAACGACGGCAAGGGCGAGCGCACGATCATCTGCGGCGCGCAGAATCACAACGTCGGCGACAAGGTGCCGTTGATCCTGCCGAACTTCGCGCTGCCGTTGAAGGCGGGCGAGAAGGAGCCATTCGTGATCAAGGAGCGCAAGGTCTTCGGCATCACGAGCCAGGGCATGATGTGTTCGCCACAAGAACTTGGTTTGCCGGATGAAGTCGATGGTTTGCTGATTTTGCCGAGCGATGCGCCGGTCGGAAAACCTTTCGCGGAGTATCTTGGCCGGAGTGGCAGTGACGTGCTTTACGATTTGGAGATTACGCCCAATCGCCCCGATTGGAACAGCCTCATCGGCATCGCGCGAGAGATCGCGGCGCTGACTGGCAATCCACTCAAGCTGCCGACGATTCAGTTTCTCAACACATCGTCAGAGCCAATCTCCGGTGTGGTGTGGGTGCGGATGGATGAGCCTGAGTTGTGCCCGCGTTACACGGCACGGCTGGTGCGCACGGTAAAAGTTGGCCGAAGCCCGGATTGGTTGCGCTCCACGTTGGAGAAGGTCGGTCTCCGCAGCATCAACAATATCGTGGACGTGACGAATTTCGTGATGCTGGAAACCGGCCAGCCGTTGCACGCGTTTGATTATCACCTGCTCACGCGCGCGAGCGACACGACCGCGCCCACGATCGTGGTGCGACGCGCGGTGGATGGAGAGAAGTTCATCGCGCTGGATGGACAGGAGCGCACGCTCACCAAGGACATGCTGTTGATCGCGGACGAACTCAAAGGCATCGCTCTCGCCGGCATCATGGGCGGCCAGAACAGCGAGATTAACAACGACACGAAGGACGTGTTGATCGAAAGCGCTTACTTCGATCCGTCGAACATCCGCCGCACGTCCAAGGCGCTCGGGCTGCGCAGTGAATCGTCGTATCGATTTGAGCGCGGTGCCGATGTGGAGATTTGCGATTGGGCCAGTCGTCGTGCTGCGCAATTGATTTCCGACCTGGCTGCCGGTGAGGTGCTCGGACACTCGATTGATACTTATCCGAAGCCGCCTTCGGCGAAGACCATCACGTTGCGGCACGAGAAGGTGATGCAATTGCTCGGCGTGCAGCTTCGTCCCGAGGAGATCGAATATCATCTCTCGCAACTCGGTTTGAAAATCACCGGGCGCAAGGCGCGTCCGGTCGGTGATGAAACGAAGCCGGAGCCGGTGACGTTTGTGATCCCGAGCTTCCGCGTGGATCTGAAATGCGAAGTGGACCTGATCGAAGAAATCGCGCGGCTACATGGAGTGGACAAGATTCCAAGCACTCCGCCGCGCGGTGCGATCGGCTCCAATGCGTTCGATCCGGTTTATGATGAGATCGGTGAAGTGCGTCGATTGCTCACCGGGTCTGGATTGAACGAAGCGCAAGGCCAGACGCTGATCTCGGATGCCGCGGCAAAGCTTGCGACGAATTCAATCGTGGCGTTGGCGAATCCGTTGAGCAGCGACATGAACGTGTTGCGTCCGTCGTTGTTGCCAGGACTGCTCGGTTCGTTGCGGCACAACCTGACGAGGAAGAACTATGACGTGGCGCTGTTCGAGATTGGGCGGGTGTTCCAGCAAAAGTCCGGCGCGTTGCTGCCGAAAGGCAGCGTGGAACACAGTGACGCGGTGGAAGAACGGCGCGTGGCGATCGTGCTGACCGGCCA
>DATHEW010000800.1:0-2480 GCA_035318425.1 Candidatus Acidiferrum sp.
TGACTTCACGAAGGAAGTGAAAGCGGGCGACACAGTGAACGCGGATGTTTTCACGGTGGGCGACATGGTGGATGCGATCGGCGTCACCAAGGGTCGCGGATTTGAAGGTGTCGTGGCGCGGCATAGTTTCCGCGGCGGCGACCAGACGCACGGCGCGAAGGGTTGGAAACGCCGCGGCGGCGCGATCGGCCAGCGTTTGTTCCCGGGCACTGTCATGCGCGGCATGAAGATGCCCGGCCACCTCGGCCAGGTTCAGCGCACGACGCAGAATCTCGAGGTGATTCAAGTGCGGCCGGATGACGCGGTGCTGTTGATCAAGGGTGCAATCCCTGGAGCCAATGGTGATTACGTGATTATTCGCGAGTCGAAGAAAATGAACCGTGAGTACGTCGCCAGGAAGCGTGTGGAAGCGGAAGCCAAGGCAAAGGCCGCTCCCGCAAAGAAGGGCAAAGGCGCTCCTGCCAAGGCCGCCAAGTAAAGGTTGAACGATGAAGATTTCCATTAAAGACATCAAAGGCCAGGCCGCGGGCGAACTGGAAGTTCAGTTCCCGATGGTCGAAGGCGGCAAAGGCACGCAGGCCGTTCACGACACTGTCGTCGCTTTCCGCGCCGCGCAGCGCAGTGGCACCGCTTGCACGAAGACTGCAGGCGAAGTGGCCGGCACAAACAAGAAGCCGTGGCGCCAGAAGGGCACCGGACGCGCGCGCGCCGGATCGTTTCAGTCGCCGATTTTCGTCGGCGGCGGCGTGGTGTTCGGTCCGAAGCCGCGTGATTTCTCGAAGAAGGTTTCGAAGAGCACAAAACAACTCGCGATGCGCAAAGCGCTCACGGAACGTTTGAAGGCGGGCGACATCGTCATCGTGGAAGAGCTGAAGCTTGCCGCGGCGAAGACGAAAGAATTCATCACCGTGCTCGATGCGCTGGATATTCAACGCACCGCGCTGTTCGTCGTGGATGGTTCGGACAAGAACTTCCAACTCGCGTCACGCAATGTGCCGAACATCGAAGTGGCGACGACCGCCACGGTGAACACGTATCAACTGCTGCGCAGCGACAAATTGATCTTCACGCGCAGCGCGTTCCAGAAACTCGAAGAACGTTTGCAGAAGTAAATTCCATGAACGCTTTTGACATCATCAAGACCGTCCGCGTGACGGAAAAGGGCACGCGCCAGGGCGAGAGATACAACCAATACACGGTTGTGGCTGACCCACGCGCGAACAAGATCCAGATCCGCCATGCGGTGCAGGAATTGTTCAAGGTCAAGGTTACCCGCGTGAACACGCTGAACGTGCGCGGTAAAGCTCGCCGTCAACGCACGGCGCAGGCGGGCCGCACGAACAGTTGGAAGAAGGCCATTGTCACGCTGAAAGAAGGCGACAAGATCGTGCTGACGTAGAGCGGCAATCATTTTGGAAACGCGAAAGCGCGAAGCACCTGTTGCTTCGCGCTTTTTGTTTTGCCGCTTCCGCGGACCAGTTATTGGATCGGTGCCAGCCGGAAGAATCCACGGGAGCCGGGAGAAAGCTGGGCCGGTTCGAACACGTGCGGCGGCTCATTCACGAGGTTGGTGTAAGGGCCGGCTGCCTCCGGCGAGAATTGCAGGTTATAAATGCCATCCCAATCGAGCGTCACCGTGCCTGCATTGAAAGACGCGCGTATCTTCGGACGAAGTGCGTAAGCGACGATCCCATTGTTGGCATCGAGCACGAAGAGGCGTTCGTTGCCGAACCGTGCCTGGCCGGCGCCATTGGAATTGGGAAAGTCCGAGAAGAATTTGGTGTCGAGTTCGAGGACCGAACCGCCAGTGACATCCAGCAGGCGAACATTGTCCGGTGTTTCGATGGAAATACCCGCCAGCAGGTTCCGCGTGGGATAAAAGTCGATCGGCGCCATGTTGTTGTAGTTGGTGATGGTGGTGATCACCGTGCCGGCGCCTGTCTCGGGATCAAAGCTGACCTGACGCAAACCTGTCCCGGTGGCTTTCCCCCAAAACGTGTTGCCTCGTCCAAAGGTGATTCCCAGACCGAAGTTCGCAGTCTCAGCATCCGGCGTAATGATCGTAAGAAGGCGTCTCAGGTCGGCATCGGGCGCGAAGAATATGCAGGCGGTGAGTTTGCCATTTCGCCCGCCCATCAACAAGTCCACGTCCACGCCGCTTCCGCGCGCGTCAAGCGTGTCGCCCCAGCGATCTGACGTGCCGCCGCCCGGATTACCCGAGAAAATCAACGTGGGTACTTCCGTCGAATCGTCATTGGCCCAGTGATAAATCTTGAATGGCGTGGTATTGCCATCGGTCGTGAGGTTCGCCGCGAAGACCTGGCCATCGTCAGAACACGCGATCATGCTCACGACGAAGGTTCCGCCGGTCACAACAGTGCCGGGAACGTTGAGCGAGCGCAGCGGTTCTCCCGTGAGAGCATCAAGGACATAGATCGCGTTTGACGAGGTGCGGCTCACGACGAGCAGGTGATCGCGGG
>DATHEW010000801.1:0-4647 GCA_035318425.1 Candidatus Acidiferrum sp.
TTCTTTCTGAGCGCCGTCCCATTTTCATTTGGTCAAACGACGTGGACGGCCGGAGCAAATACCGGACTTTATTCAACGGCAGGAAATTGGAACAACGGCGTGCCCAGCACTGGACCGCAATTATCGATCTTCGACGGCAATGCTCTTATTAACCAGATTCGCACCATTGATATCGCTGGAACCCCACGTAACTCGATCGGCATCCGCTTTGATTTCACCGCGGCGGATGATGGATTCACATTCAACAGCTCTGGTACGGGGGTTAATATCGGCCTTCAGTCGCGCGCGGGCGGCGCAATCAATGGCATCCTCAACAACGACAACAGCACTCAAATCATCAACGTGCCGTTCCGAATGTTCACGTCTGCCGGTGCCGCCGGTGCAGGCGCCGCGCAGACAATCAGCGCCGCGTCGGGCGACATCATTTTCAGCGGTAATTATCCAGGTACGAGCACCAACTCCACGATTCACAACAATGGTGGGGATTTGACCGTGGACGGCACTTTCAACACCACCGTTGGTACCACGGGCCGCGGTGACATCTTCGGTCCAGGCGGATTGGTTAAGAACGGCGCTGGCCGGCTTACTCTCGGCGGAACGATGGCCAATACCTATTCGGGCGGTACAGTTCTCAACGCAGGCACGGCGACTCTAGCCAAGGCCAACGCGCTGGGCAGTGGACGACTCACCTTGAACGGCGGTCTGCTGGAAACAGGAGGCTTCTCCCAGACCCTCGGAACTTTGAACCTCGATTCAAACTCGACGATCGATTTCGGCGCGGGAGACAGCGATCTGGCCTTTGCTGACAGCGATGCAGAGGATTGGACCGGGGGGCTTTTGACGATCGTGAACTGGACCGACGGCGTGGATTCTTTGCGCATTGGCAACGATGGCACGGGCTTCGACACGCAGGTCGAACAAATTCGTTTTGCTGACTACGGCAATGCGCCCGGACAGATCGACGCCAACGGTTTTGTCTCTCCGATTCCGGAGCCCTCGACATGGGCGCTGATCGTCCTGGGCGGTGTTGCCTGGGCATTTCTCCGTCGTCGCGCCTGATTCTCGCCAACTGTCTTTACCGCGCTCGGTCACAGCTATTGTATTGCCGGCAATCACGCTCGCCGACCACGTCACAAATGGCGCTGTATTCGCGACAGCGTTTCCATTGAGTCATGGATCTGGATCGTGTGCTCTGCATGCGGCCTTTTTTGAAGACCACTCACGTTCAGTTGCGCGACAGCGACGCTGGGCCATTTTACGCGATGCGAACCCCTGAAGTTTCGTGCACGAACGCACGCAATCATCCGCAGTCCAGGTCCTGCAAACCCTTACAGTTCAGTGCTGCTTCCTCCGATTTATATCAGGCATGAGTCGGTTTATTTCGCGGGGCAGCGTCACCCTGCTCCTGACATTTCTTTGCTCAATCATCGTTGCTGCAGCGCAG
Source organism: Candidatus Acidiferrum sp. (assembly GCA_035318425.1). GTDB lineage: Bacteria > Verrucomicrobiota > Verrucomicrobiia > Limisphaerales > SIBH01 > JANNGC01. Next base: position 1,445 of record DATHEW010000801.1, read on the forward strand.
CCGCGTCCGCGTGAGTTTCGGCGTGGAAGTCTGCGCGGCGTTGAAGACCTTCCGCTGAGCCGCTTGCGAAGCCGCATTGAACGGCTTCCTGCTGCCAAACGCGTGCGGGCCCTCGAACATCTGAAGGACTTTCATTTCACCGAGTCGGATCTGCCGTCGCTTGATGTGGACGATGATGGCGCGATCTATTACGCGGACCATTTCGCAAACTCCGATCCGGTGCCCGCGGAGGAAGATCCCGTGATCGCGGAAGCTGCCGCGCCCGTTGCGCCCTTTCCGAATGCGTTGGTGTTTCACAGCAGGCCGGGCGCTTCGAATATCATCTACTTGAATTTCACTGGCGACAGCGTCACGGGCACCGCATGGAACACCTCGCTGAGCAGATCGACCATTCCCGCCGTCGCCTTCAGCACGGACAGCGATTATTCGACATTCAGCGACGCCGAGCAGACGGCGATCAAACGCATCTGGATGCGTGTCGCGGAAGACTTCGCGCCATTCAATGTCGATGTGACGACGGAACGTCCCGCGACCTTTACCACGCGCACGGCGCATGCGCTGATCACTCGCAACACGGACGCGAATGGAAGCGCGAATCCGTCTTCCGGTGCAGGTGGCGTCGCCTACATCAGTTCGTTTGCGACATCCACTTACGCGAAGTATCGGCCCGCGTGGATTTACGCGAACAACTTCAGCGGCACCGAGTCTTACATCGCTGAGGCTGTGTCACATGAAGTCGGGCACAATCTCGGCCTGAGTCATGACGGGACAACCTCCGGTTCTGATTATTACGGTGGGCACGGTTCCGGAAATACGTCCTGGGGACCGATCATGGGCACTGGCTACAGCCGCAACGTGAGCCAATGGTGCAAAGGCGAATATTACCTCGCCAACAACACGCAGGACGACCTCACAACCATCGCCGCTAAAATTCCCTTCCGTGCTGACGACCATGGCGACACCACTCAGTCAGCGACACCGCTCGCGATCACGGCCGGCAGCAATGTCGTGGCAACCACTCCGGAGATTGATCCGGTGAATGCGAGCACCGCGAACAAAGGCGTGCTCAGCCGTGGTACCGACATCGATGTGTTCTCGTTCGCCACTGGCAACGGTGGGATCAACCTGAGAGTGAATTCGTGGATGCAACCCGCGGGCACACGTGGCGGCAATGTGGATTTGCTCGTTGAGCTGCGCGATGCGAACGGCTCGCTGGTGCTGACCAGCAATCCAACGGCAGACACCGCAGCGCAAATTCAAACCGTGCTCACCGCCGGAACGTATTACCTGCACGTCCGCAACACGGGCGTCGGCAATCCGATCGTTTCGGGTCCGAGCGGTTACACGAGCTACGGAAGCATCGGTCAGTATTTCATCAGCGGCTCTGTCGCGTCACCAAGCGAAGTCGTGCCAGTGTTCCAACTCACCGCCACTGCAAACAACTCAACGTGGGGCAGTGTCACGCCGACGAACGGATCGTATCCCGCTGGAGCCAGCGTTCAGGTGAGCGCCACGCCGGCCAGCCATTATCGATTCGTCGGATGGACGAATGGTGCGAGTGGCTCGAGCAATCCACTCGCCTTCACACTGGAAACGAACCGGTCGGTTCAGGCGCGGTTCGCGGAAATCTTCACCACGAATAATCCCACGCCGCATTCGTGGCTCGCCGCGAATGGCGTCACCGGCGATTTCGAAAATGCAGTCGATGCTCTCGGCGCAAATGGGCTGCCGCTCTGGCAATCATACATTGCTGGCTTGAATCCACGCGATGCCACAAGCCAGTTGCGATTGTCGAGGAACGGAAACGAACTGCGCTGGAATCCGATCGTCGGCCGCGCTTACAACCTCTGGTGGAACACGAACATTGACGGGCCTTTCACGCTGGTGCCCGGTGCGTCAAATATCTCGGCGACGGTGACCAGCTTCACAAATATTCCAAGCCCCGAACAGGTATCGACCTTTTACCGAATCGAAGCGCGGCTGCCGTGACGGAAATGGCGCGGGCGCAACCATGCGCGCGAGATATGGACTGGAGCGGCAAGTCTGACGCGACACCGCTTTCAGACACGGCGAAATTGTCTGCGTGCCTCGGACGTGCTGCTCTGCGCGGCGCGACGAGTTCCACCGTTTAATGGCTCTGTTCTGTCCGGAGGCACGCTTGACCTGCCGTCCGCTGCGCCTACGATGCGCGGCGTCGAATGAGACGTGTGCTTTCTTTCTTGGGCGCGCTTTGGCTGGGCCAGGCCGCAGTGTTGGCCGAGCAGTTCGTTAGCGATGGCATCGCCGTCATCGTCAATGAAGCGATCATCACCTACCAGGATGTCGAGCGGCTCGCCGGCAATTCGATCACGGTGTTGATCAATCAGTATCGCAGCCAGCCTGAAATCCTGCGCGAACGCATCAACGAAACGAAAGCAGACGCCACGGAACAATTGATCGAGCGGCAGCTCATTTTGGCGGACTTCAAATCGGCCGGGTTCAATTTTCCCGAGAGCATCATCGAGGACACGATCCAGGACCGCATCAAACAGCAATATCGTGATCGCGTGACGATGACACAGAGCTTGCGCGCCGAGGGAATGACTTATGAGGCTTACCGCCAGCGCACGCGCGAACAGATCATCATCGAGGCAATGCGTCGCAAAAACCTCAACCCCGACATTCTGATTTCGCCGCAGCGCATCCTGAATTTCTACGAGCAGTTCAAGACGAACTACGCCGTCGGTGAACAGGCCAGGCTGCGCATGATCGTCTTGAACAAGAAAGCCGACGACAACGGCGCCGCGAAACAACTCGCGCAGGAGATCATTCGCAAGCTGGATGAAGGCGCGAAGTTCAACGAGATGGCGAAGATTTATTCCGAAGGCGCTCGTGGTGCGACGGAAGGTGACTTCGGCTGGACCGAGCGTTCCGTGCTGCGCAAGGAGCTGGCGGATGTCGCCTTCACATTGAAACCCGGCCAGCGCAGCGATGTCGTGGAATTGAACGACTCGTGCTGGGTCATTCTCGTGGAAGAGAAGCGCGAGGCACATGTGCGTGCGCTCGCTGAAGTCCGCGATGACATCGAACGCATTCTCCGCCAGACCGAAAGCGAACGCCTCCGCAAGAAATGGATCACGCGGCTCAAGGACAAATCGTTCGTCCGTTACTTCTGATCCGCCATCGCGGTGCTTTGAGACCGCAGCTATTCGATGATCGCGATT
>DATHEW010000802.1:0-6254 GCA_035318425.1 Candidatus Acidiferrum sp.
TGACGAAGACGGACACGCGCGCCGTCGCTCGTGAATGCGAGTTGAAGACGGCTGACAAGGAAGAGAGCATGGAGATCTGCTTCGTGCCGGACAAAGATTACGGGAAGTTTCTCCAACAGGCGAAGCTCGTGTCGAAGCATCAGGGCGACGTCGTGGACGTGCATGGCCGCGTGCTGGGCAAACATGATGGCATCGAGTTTTACACCATCGGCCAGCGCAAAGGACTCGGACTTTCCACACCGAAGCCGATCTACGTCGTGGAGCTGGATGCGACGAACAACCGCGTGATTGTCGGCGACGAGACGCAGTTGGATCGCGACGAGTTCAGTGTCGAGCGCTGCAACTGGATTCCATTCAGCACGCCGCCCGAATCAGTGCGTGCATTGATCAAGATTCGTTACAACCATCCCGGTACGATGGGGACGATCACGCCGCGCACGGACGGCAGCGCGAGCATCAAGCTCGATGTGCCGCAACGCGCGATCACGCCCGGGCAGGCGTGTGTGTTTTATCAGGACGATCTGGTGCTGGGCGGCGGGTGGATTGGGAGAAGTAATCCGTAATCGTGAATCTGTAATTAGGTTGTCCTTCGAACGCGGAGACTGGTTACTGACCTACTGATCACTTTCCGAAAAACTGTTTGACAGTTTTTCGTAAGGCATCAATGTATCCGCATTCGTTGATATCAACGAACTCATCGCGAGTGGCAGAGGGACTGGCCCTGTGAAGCCACGGCAACCGGCGGGAGCACGCAGCTCTCGTGACAGGTGCCAATTCCAGCTCGGGGCGCGTGCTCCGGGAAAAGATGAGGAGAGAGCGCAGAACATTTACCGCACCTCTTCTCACTCGATGGGAAGGGGTTTTTTATTGCCCCATTCGAAACGATTTATGGAAAAGCACGGTTTCATGAAGGCTCTCAAGTGTCGCGAGTGTGGACGCGAATACCCGCTTGCGGCGACGCATGTTTGCGAGTTCGACTTCGGCCCGCTCGAAGTGGCCTACGATTACGAGCGCGCGAAGAAAACGTTGACCCGCAAGACCATCGAGTCGCGCCCGCAAACGATGTGGCGCTATCGCGAACTGTTGCCCATAGCTGGCGAACCGACTGTCGGATGCGAAGTCGGCTACACGCCTTTGATCAGAGCCGATCGCCTCGCGGCGAAGCTCGGCATCCGCGAGCTGTGGATCAAGAACGACACGGTGAATTACCCGACACTCTCTTTCAAAGACCGCGTCGTAAGCGTCGCGCTCAGCCGCGCGCGCGAGCTCGGCTTTGAAGTTGTGGCCTGCGCATCCACTGGCAATCTCGCGAACTCGGTCGCCGCCAATGCTGCTGCCGCCGGTTTAAAGTCTTACGTGTTCATTCCCGCGGACCTAGAGCAGGGGAAGATCGTCAACTCGCTCGTCTATGGCGCGAACGTCATCGCTATCCGCGGGCATTACGACGAAGTGAATCGTCTGTGCGCGGAGATCGCAGGCAAGTACGGCTGGGCGTTCGTGAACGTGAACATGCGTCCGTATTACGCCGAGGGTTCCAAGAGCATGGGCTTTGAAATCGCCGAGCAACTCGGGTGGAAGCTGCCGCAGCATACCGTGGTGCCGATGGCTTCGGGCTCACTGCTGACGAAGATTCACAAATCATATCAGGAGTTTGCCAAGCTCGGGCTTGTGACGGAAACGCCGTATCGCGTTCACGGCGCGCAGGCGACGGGTTGCTCGCCCATCTCGGTCGCGCAGAAGAGCGGACTCGATTTCTTTAAGCCGGTGAAACCGAACACGATCGCCAAATCGCTGGCCATCGGCACGCCCGCGGATGGATTTTATGCGCTCAAGGTGATGAAGGAGACGGGCGGTTGCGCTGAAGACGTGACGGATGAAGAGATTCGCGACGGCATCCGAATGCTTGCCGAGTGCGAAGGCATCTTCTCCGAGACTGCGGGTGGCGTCACCGTCGGCGTCGCGAAGAAACTCATCGCATCAGGTAAAATTTCATCGGGCGATTCCGCAGTGCTCTGCATCACGGGCAATGGATTGAAGACGCTCGACGCCGTCGTAGGCCACGTGGGTCAGACGCGCGAGATCAAGCCGAGCTTGCGTGAATTTGAAGCGTTGATTGGCGCTGAAGCTGAGCCGATGAAGGTATGATCAAGGTCCGGATTCCCCTCACGCTCCGGCGACTGACCGGTCACGAAGAAGTTGTGGAACTGGATGCGACCACCGTGGCGGATGTGATCGATGCGTTGCACTCGCGATTCAATGGCATTCGCGAACGGCTCGTCGATGAGCGCGGCGCGATTCGCAAATCGGTCCTCGTGTTCGTGAACGACGAAGACATTCGTTTTCTGGAGAACGAGCGCACACCGCTGCACGACGGTGACGAGATCAGCATTGTGCCGGCGTTTGCCGGTGGCTGAACCGAACGCACTCTTGCACTGAGAAATAACATCTCTGAGGATACGCAAACTATGGCAGTCAAAGTTCGAATTCCCACGCCGCTGCGCAAGCTGACCAACGAGCAGGAGCTCGTCGAGGTGAGCGCCAACAACATTGGCGACGCGATCACCGAGTTGCAGGGCCGTTTTCCCGGCATCAAGGAGCGTCTCGTCGATGAAAGTGGCGCGGTGCGGCGCTTCGTGAACGTGTACGTGAACGAAGAGGATATTCGCTTCCTCGACAACCAGCAGACGCCACTGAAGGATGGCGACGAAGTCAGCATCATTCCGGCGATTGCTGGCGGGTAGTGCCATTGCGGATTGCGGAATAAATTTATGCCACGCGCTAAAGCCAAGGTGAGTTCATCCAAGTCCAGGCCCGCCGCTGCCAAAGCGCCGGCGAATGGAAAGCAGCAGCGCCGTCTCTGGCTGATGTATCCGCCGCGCCTGATCACGACGCCGTTGATCTGGGAGCTCGGACACAAATTCCCCATCGTCACCAATGTGCGTCAGGCGAGTGTCACTGACGAGATCGGTATTGTTTGTCTGGAGATCGACGGCAATCGCGCTGACATCAAGGCCGCCATCGAGTGGATGGAGAAGAAGGGCATCAGTGTCGAGCCAGTCGAGATCAACGTGATCGAGAGCTGAACTTCTGAAAGACAGGATTACAGGATTAACAGAGTTTTCCGGGCGCATCCTGTAAATCCTGTCAAAACTCCTACTTCGCAAATTCCACGCAGCGAGTTTCGCGTATCACCGTCACACGAATTTGCCCGGGGTAATGCAGCTCGTCTTCGATCTTGCGCGTGATCTTACGGGCGAGTTCAAACGCGTGCTCGTCATTGAGATGCTCGGGATGCACCAGCACGCGTAGCTCACGTCCGGCTTGCACCGCGTAAACTTTCTCCACGCCTTCGAATGACATGCCGATGCGTTCCAGATCCTCCACGCGCTTGATGTAAGTCGTCATCGTTTCCGAGCGTGCGCCAGGACGGGAAGCGCTGATCGCGTCCGCCGCGCTCACGAGCGGACCCCATGGACCGACCGATGGAACTTCACCGTGATGCGCGGCCACGCCGTTGACGACGGATTCGGATTCGCCGCAGCGTTTCACGATCTCCGCGCCGACGATTGCATGCGGCCCTTCGATCTCATGATTCACGGCTTTGCCAATGTCATGAAGCAGCCCGGCGCGTTTCGCCGTCATCAGGTCGAGACCAAGTTCCCCGGCCATTAGAGCCATCAGGTGCGAGACCTCGATCGAATGTTCGAGAACGTTTTGAGAATAGCTGTGGCGAAACTTGAGACGTCCGAGCAGCTTCACCAGGTCGGCGTGCATGGGCGCGACACCCGCGCGCACAACTGCTTCTTCGCCTGACTTGAAAACGGTTTCCTCCATCTCACCGCGCACGGCGTTCACCACTTCCTCGATGCGTGTCGGGTGAATGCGGCCGTCTGCGATCAAGCGCGCCATCGCTTCGCGCGCAATCTCGCGGCGCACGGGATCAAACCCCGACAGCACAACCGCGTTCGGCGTGTCATCGATCAGTACGGTTACGCCAGTAGCGCCTTCGAACGCGCGAATGTTGCGCCCTTCACGCCCGATGATGCGTCCTTTGATTTCATTGTCCGGCAACGCAAGTGTCGCGCTGGTACTCTCGAACGTGGTCGAGCCGGCGTAGCGTTGGATCGCAGTAGAGACAATCCACTTGGCCTTTTCTTCGGCGCGCACTTTGGCTTCTTCGATGATGTGACGTGAAACCGCTCCGGCGTCAGCCTGGGCCTGTTGCTCCACGTCGTGCATCAACTGGGCGCGCGCTTCCGCTTCCGACAGGCGCGCGGTGGCGGCGAGTTTCTCCCTGACCTCTTGCGTGAGTTTCAGGAGTTCCTGCTGCCGCGCTTCCACTAGCGTGGAGTGTTTCTGCAACTCATCACTCTGACTGCGAAAGGACTTTTCCTGTGCCACGAGATTTTCGAGCTGGCGATTGACGAGGCCCTCGCGTTCAGCGAGGCATGCCTCGGCTTCGGTGAGTTGTTTCAGGCGGGCGGCGATAGGCTTCTCCGATTCCTCGCGGACCTTGAGCGCTTCTTCGTTAGCGCGCAGCTTCGCCTCGCGCACGATGGCGTCGGATTCGACGTGAGCGTTTGCGAGGGTCTTGCTGGATTGTTCCAATCGTCCGCCCGCAATGGTTTGTTCCTTCCATCGCAGCGCCAGGAATGCGACGAGCGCGCCGGCCAGGAGCGCAATTCCCCCGACCAGATAAATGTCAGTTACTGCAAAAAAAATCATCTCAAGCCACGCGCGTTCAGGACCGGTTGAAAGTTTCAGGTTAAAGGTTGCGGGTTCAAAAATACGAGCCTCCGCGAACCTGCAATTCAACCTTCAACTTGCAACCCGCATCCCAACCAGCGCGTCGGAGTCACAATCGAATTTACACGAACATCATGCGGTTCCTCGGGTATTTCGGCGACGATTTGCACATCAAAAACGACACCACATTTGTGCCCGGAAACCTCCGCCAGCAGGCGGTCATAAAACCCTTTTCCCCGGCCGAGCCTGCGACCGGCAAGATCGAACGCTATTCCAGGCACAAGCACCAAGTCCAGATGGTTTAAGGGAACTACGGGACAATCCGCGTTTGGTTCCAGTGCGCCGAAACGGCCGGCCACCAGATCAGCGCGGCTGGAAACCTGCGCGCCGGAGTAAACGCCCTGTGCGCCGTCGAAGCGCGGAAGGCAAACGAGTTTCCGCTCGGCAAGGGCGTCATTCAACAAAGCTGAAACTTCAGGTTCATCGCGGAGCGGCGAGAAGAGCATCACCGAAGCCGCATCCCGCCATGCAGGTTGCGAGCGGATGAGATCGCATAGCATCTGCGACAAGCTGCCGCGCAGCTCCGGTGCCAGCGTGAAAAGTTGAAGGCGAACCTGTTCGCGAAGAGTTGCTTTGGCGGGCCGTTCCATTTCGTGGCGACGATTTAACCGGGTTCCCTCGACGCGTCGAGATGAGTTGCCGAAGGAGATGCCCTCCGAGCGGCGCGGCAGTCTTGACAAACAAGCGTCTCATCGTCTTACTGGATAACCATGCTGCATAACTATTCTCGCTGATCTGGTGATGGGAAAGAACACAGTCAAAGCGCCCGTCGCCGATTCGGACGAACATCTCGCTCTGATTGCCCGCCTCTACTACATCGATGGCCTGGGCCAGACTGAAGTCGCCAAGCTCGCCAATGTTTCTCAAGCGAAGGTTTCACGCCTGCTCGCACTCGCCAAGGAGCGCGGCATTGTGCGGATCACCGTGGCTGAATACGATCCGCGTCGCGGTGATTTGGAAAAGCAATTACGCGACCGCCTCGGCCTCACGAACGCCATCGTCATCAAGGCCACCGAAGGCGCAAAGAATGACGACCTGCGGCGCGCCGTTGGTTACTTCGGCGCAACCGCCGTTGGTGCATTGCTCGCACCCGATGACATAATCGCTCTCGCGGGAGGCCGGACGATTCATGAGTTGGTAAGGCATCTGCCCCTGGCGGCGGCCAAGTCTCTCACGGTTGTCCAAGCCATGGGAACCGTGGACTCGAACATCAGCGTATTCGATGCGCAGGAAATCGGTCGCGTCATGGCTCAGCGACTTGGTGGAAATTTTCTGTCGCTCAACACCCCGGCGTTCATTCCTGACAAACGCACACGCGACGCGTTGCTCGAACTCGAACAGGTGGGAAACATTCGCGCGCATCTCAGTCGAGCCACCGTGGCCATCGTCGGCCTCGGCACGTTGGCCAACTCCGTGTTCATCGAGCGCGGCACCCTCGATGCCACAAT
>DATHEW010000803.1:0-7350 GCA_035318425.1 Candidatus Acidiferrum sp.
CGCCAGCATCGACAAGCAGACGCTAAGTGTTGCGAAGCCGAAGAAACCGCTACCGGGCGGCAAACGCAAGCATCCCTTTGTCGCAAGCAACTCACGCGGTGACGTGCTGTTCGTTTGGAGCGAGGGAACGGCTTGGGCGAAAGGCGGTTCCGTCGCGTGGCAATTGTTCAGCGCAGAGAGCGCCTTGAGCGCGGAACTCGGCCGCGCCGATGGTCTGCCGATGTGGAGTTTGCCGACGGCGTTTGCCACGCCGGACGGGAATTTCGTGGTGCTGTACTGAACCGGACGTGAGACGAGTTTCACGGTTGCGCTTTCAAATTTGAAAGGCAGGTTCGCCTCGCAAAAGGAGATCTGTATGCCACACGAACAATATGAATCCTGTGTCGAAGCGTGTAACGACTGCGCTGTTCAATGCACTCACTGCGCGAGCGCGTGTCTTCAGGAAGAGAATGTGAAAATGTTGTCGCGCTGCATCGCGCTTGACCGCGATTGCGCGGCGCTCTGCCGCACCGCGGCGATGCTCATGAGCGCCGGGTCACAATTCTCGGCTGAGATCTGCCGAGTGTGTGCCGAAGCGTGCCGGACCTGTGGCGAGGAATGCCGCAAACACGACATGGACCATTGCCAGCGCTGTGCTGACGCATGCGAGCATTGCGCGGACGAGTGCGAGAAAATGGCGACCGTTGTGTCACGCTAGATGTGCTTTCACGAACCAGAAAAACTCAGAAAACCTTTTGACAAGGTGGTACTCGTTTCTTAATTTCCGCCCTCAGTCGTTGGGCCGTGAACGGATAGAGAGAGCCACCAACCCTGAGATTTTTGGCAGCAAAAATCACGTGGTTGATGGTCTTTTTTGTCGTTTCGAGGGAGCAGGGGCGCAAATGAGCGCGCGCGAATTTTTCGGGCGCCCATGTAGCTCAGTTGGCAGAGCACGTCCTTGGTAAGGACGAGGTCATCGGTTCGATCCCGATCATGGGCTCCAGACGATTTAACTTAAACCGAAAACAAACTAGCAGGAGTCAGCAATGGCAAAGGAACAGTTCCAGAGAACGAAACCGCACGTGAACGTCGGCACCATTGGTCACGTTGACCATGGCAAGTCCACGCTCACCGCGGCAATTGTCGAAGTGCAACACCGCAAGGGCCTGGCGCCTGCGATCAGCTATGCCGATATCACCAAAGGCGGCACGGTTCGCGACGAAACAAAGACGGTGACCATCGCTGTTTCGCACGTCGAATATGAATCTCCCCAGCGTCATTACGCGCACGTCGATTGCCCGGGCCATGCTGATTATGTGAAGAACATGATCACCGGCGCGGCGCAGATGGACGGTGCGATCCTCGTGGTGAGCGCCGCTGACGGCCCGATGCCCCAGACTCGTGAGCACATCCTGCTCGCCCGTCAGGTCGGTGTGCCGGCCATCGTGGTGTTCCTGAACAAGGTGGACCTCGTGGATGATCCCGAGTTGCTTGACCTGGTGGACATGGAAATCCGCGATCTGCTCACCAAGTATGGTTTTCCCGGCGATACGACGCCGATCATTCGCGGCAGCGCGACCGCTGCGATGGCGGCCAAGCCGGAAGGCGAGAAGGCGATCGCCGACTTGCTCGAAGCGGTGGACAGCTTTATTCCGTTGCCGCCGCGCGAAGTCGATAAGCCGTTCCTGATGTGCATCGAAGATGTGTTCAACATTGAAGGCCGTGGCACCGTGGTGACCGGTCGTGTGGAACGTGGTGAACTCTTGCGCATGTCCGAAGTGGAGATCGTCGGACTGAAAGATACTCGCAAGACGACGGCAACGGACATTGAAGCGTTCCGCAAGTTGCTGGACAAGGCGAGCGCTGGCGACAACGTCGGTGTGTTGCTCCGCGGGACGAAGAAGGAAGAAGTTGAACGCGGCATGGTGCTGGCGAAACCCGGTTCCATCACGCCGCACACGAAGTTTAAGGCGGAAGTGTACGTCCTCTCGAAAGACGAGGGTGGCCGTCACACGCCGTTTTTCAATAAGTACCGCCCGCAGTTCTACTTCCGCACCTCGGATGTGACCGGCACCTGCATGTTGCCGACCGGCGTGGAAATGGTGATGCCCGGTGACAATGTCTCGGTGGACATCGAATTGATTGCTCCTGTGGCGATGGAAAAAGGCCAGCGGTTCGCGATTCGTGAAGGCGGCCGCACGATCGGTGCTGGCCGTGTGAGCGACGTGATGAAGTAATTTGTCCTTCAGGACGAGAGCGGGGGGACGTGAAAAACGTTCTCCCGCGTTTCAGTCTAAGGATGAAAGTGAAAGGCGAGAGTACGGCGTTAGCTCAATTGGTAGAGTAGCGGTCTCCAAAACCGTTGGTTGTAGGTTCAAGTCCTACACGCCGTGCCAGCCCCGGATTGGGTGATGGTGGAAAAGTTGATGGTTGACAGGGCGAAAGGGCGCGGCTGATTGGCGGTGGTTGTGACCATCACAATCAATCATCCACTCTCGACCAACAATGGAGAGGTGGCAGAGTGGTCTATCGCGGCGGTCTTGAAAACCGCTTTGGGTTAACGCCCAACGGGGGTTCGAATCCCTCCCTCTCCGCCAATGCAGAAAGAATTTGTGAAAGGTAACTTCTACATTCAGTTGCTGATTTGGGTCGTGGTCGTGGCCGTCGTTTTCGGCGTGCTCTGGCGCACGGGCCAATTGCTTCGCCTTACCAACTACGTCCAGGAGACCAAGGAGGAACTGAAGAAGTGTACCTGGCCGGGACGCGACGAACTCAAGGGTTCGACGTTCGTGGTGCTGATGTCGATCCTGGCGCTCGGTGTGTTTACGATGGCGATCGACTGGGTGTTGATGCTTTTTGTGAAGGGGATTTCGTCCGGATTTTAGTTTAAGCACCATGAAAAGCCAGTGGTTCGTCATACACACCTTGTCCGGCCAGGAGCACAAGGTGAAGGAGAGCATCGAGAAGCGCATGAAGGCCGAGGAGATGGGCGAGTACATCAAAGAGGTGCTTGTGCCTGTCGAAAAGGTCGTGGATGTGCGCAGCGGCAAGAAGAGCGTGACCACGCGCAAGCTGCACCCCGGCTACGTTTACATCGATATGGTGCTGCTGGATGACAACAAGCGCATCCTTGAAAAGCCCTGGTACTTCATTCAGGACACACCTGGGAAAATCGGCTTTGTTGGCGGCGACCGTCCCGTGCCGGTGACTCCCGATGAGATGGCGGTGATCAAGGAGCAGGTGTCTGATAGCGAAGATGCGGAGCGCCCGAAGGTCCAATTCGCGATGGGCGAGAACGTGAAGATCATGGATGGACCGTTCATGAACTTCAACGGAGCGATCGAGGAAATCGATCCCGAGCGCGGCAAGTTGAAGATCACGGTCAATATTTTCGGCCGCAATACGCCGGTCGAGTTGGAGTATTGGCAAGTAGAGAAGGCGTAGGGGAGTGATCAGTGAATCAGTGTTCAGTAATCAGTGCTGAACGCGGGAAGTATCACTGGTTACTGAACACTGATGACTGATTACTGAATTTTATGGCTAAGAAGAAAACAGGCGAAATCAAATTGCAGATCCCGGCTGGTCAGGCGAATCCCGCTCCGCCCGTGGGTCCTGCGCTCGGTCAGCACGGCGTCAACATCATGGGCTTCTGCAAGGAGTTCAACGCCATCACTAAAGACCAGGCCGGCATGATCATTCCCGTGGTCATCTCGGTATTCCAGGACAAGTCATTCACTTTCATCACGAAGTCGCCCCCCGCGTCCGCGCTGCTCAAGAAAGCCGCCGGCATCGCGTCAGGCGCCAAGAACCCGCTAAAGGAAAAAGTCGGCAAAGTCACCCGCAAACAGGTGATGGACATCGTGAAGCTCAAGTTCAAGGACATGAACTCGGCGACTGAAGAGTCGGCATTTCGTGTCATTGCCGGAACAGCCCGCAGCATGGGCATCGAAGTTCAGGACAAGTAGGGATTAAGATTACGAGCAGGATTACGATTACGATTTCGTAATCCTGATCGTATCTCGTAATCATAATCTCAAACCAAAAACCGCGGGAGAGCGTAGCTCGATTGCACCGCACCAAATAAATGCCACAAGAACACAGTAAACGTTACCGCAAAGGCGCTGAGTTGGTCGAAGCCAACAAAGCCTACCCGCTCAAGGATGCAGTCGGCGTTCTCGCCAAATTTCCCAAAGCGAAGTTCAACGAAACCATCGACCTCGCGTTCAAACTCGGCGTCGATCCCAAGCATTCCGACCAGATGGTGCGCGGCACCGTTCCGCTTCCTCACGGCAGCGGCAAAACCGTTCGCGTCCTCGTTTTTGCCAAAGGCCAGGCGGCAGATGCCGCTCGCGCTGCTGGCGCCGAATACGTCGGCTTCGACGACATGATCAAGAAGTGCGTCGAAGGCTGGAACGATTTCGACGTCGCCGTCGCCACGCCCGAAGCGATGAGCGAAGTGCGTAAGCTCGGCAAGGTTCTCGGACCGCGCGGCCTTATGCCCAATCCGAAGACCGGCACTGTCACCGAAGACACGGCGAAGGCTGTTCGAGAAGTGAAAGCCGGTCGCGTCGAGTTCAAGGTGGACAAAGGCGGCAACATCCACGTGCCCGTTGGCAAGGCGAGTTTTCCTCCTGACCAGATCGAAGAGAACGCACGCGCCGTCATCGAAGCCGTTGCGAGGTCTCGCCCATCGAGCGTCAAGGGCGTGTTCATGTTGAGCTGCACATTGTCCGCGACCATGAGTCCGGGGCTGCGAATCGACACACGCGAATACGTGACTCATTAAACTTTTACCGAGGACAAAATCATGCGTGCTGAGAAACAAGCCATTTCGAGCGAATACATCGCTCGCCTGAATTCATCTCCCTTCTTCATCTTGGTCGATTACACCGGCCTGCGCGTCGGGCCGATGACCGAACTGCGCAAGCGCCTTCGTGGCGCCGGTGCGGAGATTCACGTCGTGAAGAACACGATCTTCCGCCTCGCTGCAAAAGAAGCGGGCACCGACATCACGGGCGCTTCGCTCGCGGGGCAACTCGCGGTGATCACCGGACAACGCGATGTGTCAGCGGCTGCGAAAGTCGTGAAGACCTTCGCGTCCGAGTTCGAGAAGCCGAAGTTCCGTTTCGGTTTCCTGAACAACCAACGCCTCGAACCAGCGGAGATCACCATACTCGCTGACCTACCTCCGCTCGAAGTGCTCCGCAGCAAGTTCCTCGGCCTGCTCAACACGCCGGCCACGAAACTCGTTGCGCTCCTCAACACGCCTGCGAGCCAGCTCGCCCGCGTGCTCAAGGCCAAGGCTGACAAAGATCAGGGCCAGTAAGCGAAGCGTTAGTTCAATTCACGCCAAGGCGAGCGACGAAAGTTGCTCGCCTTGGTTGTTTTTGAGTCACGACTGTTGTCGGCTAGTTCACGGAAATCACGTTTGTCGAAATCGCGAGGAAGAATCCCACAATGGTGAGAAGCGTAAAGATCAAGGCGCTCACTGCGCTCAAGCCCGCGATCTTCGCCACAGGCAAACCGCTCCGACCGACGCTCAGCCAAGCAGCGATGTAGAAGCCCGCGAATAACTGACCCAGCAGCCAACAAAGTGATGCTACTGGTTGGGCGCGCGTAAATCGATCCAGTGGCTTGCTGGGCAATCCGTCCACGAAGATCAATGCGCTGATGAATAGGGCGAGTACCGCAAGACTGTACAAAATGAGGCGGTCCAGGCGATCCGATGAGCCTCTCTCGGTCATGGCGTCGGAGTGCAGCGGCGCGCATCGGCCTGTCGAGGAGCGCTTCGTCGCGAGTGTTTTGAAAATAACCAGCCCTTCAGGGCTGGGTAAGGCGTTCCAAACGTCGTGAGTCCCGTCAGGGACGAAAGAATCTTTGGGCTTCTGTCGTCCCTTGCGGGACTTGTTCGCGTGCTGCCATTCATCCCAGCACTGAAGCGTTGGGCTATTATCGCGAGAGGAGCCAGCCACACTCTTCGTAGCTACTTCGTCATGGCGTCGAAGTGTAGCGGCGGGCATCGGCCTGCTCACGGCGCGCTGAGGACAGCGCTCCCTACCTTGTACGTTCTCGTCGCGTTAGTACGCGGGGTTCGATCGCGCCGTTGCAACCGAGAGTTCGACTTCCGCGCCGCTCTCGCGCACAACAGTGCTCACTCAATCATGAGCGACACGCCGCCATCCATGTCCGACCGGGAATGTCTCGTCGCGTGGAAACGTGGCCGGGGTGTCGAATCGTTGTTGCCGCTGCTGCAACGGTATGCGGCCTTTGTTTATTCGTCAGCGTATCGGCGCACCGGCGGCAACGATACTCAGGCTGCCGAGATCACCCGCGCCGTCTTTCTCGTGCTCGCTCGACGCGCGCGAAAACTTCCGCGCAAAACCGTGGTCGCCGGATGGCTCTTTCACATCACGGCGTTGACCTGCAGAAAAGTTCAGCGAAGACAATCGCGCCTGTGGCCGTGGCGTTGGTTGAAGCGCTCGATGCGTCCCCCATTTCCTGACGATGCGCCGCTATGGACACGTGTCGCTCCCGAGTTTGATCGTGCGCTGGACAAGTTGCCGCCGAAACAACGCGACTCAATACTTCTGCGAATCGTGCTCGCTCTGGAGCCACTCGCGGCAGCGCAGATACTTCGCACCCGCGAGCGCAGAGCAGAGAAGCGCGTTAAACGTGGGCTTAACAAAATCGCCAAACGTCTTCGCAAGCACGCTGGCCTCGTGGACGCCAAAGCACTGGCGCTCGCGTGTGCTGCGGAAGCGTGCCGCGCGCCGATGCCTCTCAGTCTCTCCGAAGAAATTGCTGCATCCATCCGCGAGACGCTCGGCAAACGCCCGCGTCTAAAACTCGCGCGTCGCGTGCTGAACTCACTCGCGTTCGCGCGATGGCGGCGGCGGATCGCGATTGGTGTTCCCTGCGCACTGTTGCTACTCGCCGGTATCATTGCGATTGCGTGGTTCATCGATGCTCGCACGGGCCACAGCCGATTGCTTGCGCGCTTTATCGAATGGTCTGTCCGGCGCGAGGCCAAAACCGTGCCCGGACTCGCCGCACCCGCGAAGTCCTGGCCCACCGACCCCGCCGCGCCGCGCCTCGATGCCGCGCGAGTTCGCACGGAGGAAGATATTTATCGCGCCACCAACATCTGGCTCGCACATCTGAAGTTTTCGGCGAAAGCGTGGGACGCGATGCAACCGAAACGCA
Organism: Candidatus Acidiferrum sp.; assembly: GCA_035318425.1. GTDB lineage: Bacteria > Verrucomicrobiota > Verrucomicrobiia > Limisphaerales > SIBH01 > JANNGC01. Next base: position 7,183 of record DATHEW010000803.1, read on the forward strand.
TCGCCACGTTGCCGCACTTTCTTCGATCCGACGGCTCGGCGCTGCTGCGCAATCCGAAAGCGCAGCGCAGCGGACTCGCGGGCGTGCTCGGATTTGATTTCGATTGGACGACGGCGGAATTGGAATTTGGCGGTATGCCGTTCACGAATGTCGCGGCGCGCATCAAAG
>DATHEW010000804.1:0-6696 GCA_035318425.1 Candidatus Acidiferrum sp.
TTTGAATTCAGCCTCTTGAGGGGCAACTATCCGCCTCCATTTTTGTAGCTGCGTCTCGTGAGAGCGCGGCCATCTCTCGCAGCGCAAGCCACCCGCGCTCTCACGAGACGCGGCTACGACGACGACAAAATGAAACGAACACATCATTGCAACGAACTGCGCCCGGAACACGCCGGGCAACAAGTCACTTTGACCGGTTGGGTCCACTCGCGCCGCGATCTCGGCGGCGTCCTCTTCATCGACCTGCGCGATCGTGAAGGCCGGACGCAGACCGTGTTCGATCCCGCCGATCTCGCCAAAGAAGTTTTCGAAACGGCGACGAAGCTCCACGCCGAGTCGGTCATTGAAATCACCGGCAAGGTGCGCGTTCGTCCCGAAGGCACGAACAACGACAAGATTGCCACGGGCCAGGTCGAAGTACTGGTGAAAGAACTCGTGGTATTGAACCACGCCGATCCGCTCCCGTTCCAAATTGACGATCCCGAAGCTGCCGCCAAGGTGAGCGAAGAGACACGGATGAAATATCGCTTCCTGGATCTGCGCCGCCCCGAGATGACGCACAACCTGCGCCTGCGCTCGAAGGTCGCCATCGCCACGCGCAGCTTCATGGACGAGCAGGGCTTCCTCGAAGTCGAGACGCCGATTCTTTTCAAGTCCACGCCGGAAGGCGCGCGCGAATTCCTCGTCCCGAACCACCGCGACCCCGGCACGTTCTACGCACTGCCGCAATCGCCCCAGCAATTCAAACAGATCCTCATGGTCAGCGGCGTCGAACGTTACTACCAGCTCGCCCGCTGTTTCCGCGACGAAGACCAGCGCGCCGACCGCCAGCTCGAGTTCACGCAGGTGGACATCGAGATGAGTTTCATCGACCGCGAGGACATTTACGCGCTGATCGAAGGGCTGTTGAAGAAGGTCTGGAAAACCGCGCTGAACATCGACATCCCGACGCCCTTCAAGCGCGTGAGTTTCCAGGAAGCGCTGAACCGCTGGGGCATCGACAAGCCCGACATGCGCTTCGGCATGGAGTTGGTGGACTTCACGGAAGATTTTCGCGCCAGCACCTTCAAGGTGTTCTCCGGCGCCATCGCCAGCGGCGGCGTGGTCAAGGCGATGAACGCCAAAGGCATGGCCGGCGCCACGCAGGGCCAGATCGAGACGATGACCGAATACGCCAAGAGCTTCGGCGCCAAAGGTCTCGCCTACATCAAGGTCGAGAACGGCGAATGGAAATCGCCTATCGTGAAATTCTTCAGCGAGGCCGAGAAGACCGCGCTCAAGTCCAAACTGGCCATCGAAGAAGGCGACCTGATTCTTTTCGCCGCCGACCAATGGCTGAACGCCTGCGAAATCCTCGGCAAGATTCGTCTCTATTGCGCCGACGTGCTCAAGACGCAGGGCAAGCTCACGATTGATCCGAAGAAATTCAATTTCCTGTGGGTGATCGAATTCCCATTGCTCGGCTTCGATCGCGAACAGAACCGCTGGTATTCGAGCCATCACCCGTTCACCGCGCCCGTGGCTGAAGACGTCCCGTTGCTCAAGACCGACCCGAAGAAGGTCCGCGGCCAGCACTACGACATCGTGGTGAATGGCGTGGAACTCGGCGGCGGCTCGATTCGTGTTCACCAGCCCGACGTGCAGAAGACGATCTTCGAGGAACTGCTCCAGATTCCGCCGGACGAAACCAAGCTGCGCTTCGGCTACATGCTCGAAGCTTTCCGCTACGGCGCGCCCCCGCACGGCGGCATCGCGCTCGGCTTCGACCGCCTCTGCGCCATCCTCTGCGGCACCACGAGCATCCGCGACGTGATCGCTTTCCCGAAGACCGCAAAAGGCGTGGACTTGATGACCGATGCACCCGCACCTGTGACGGCGCGACAGCTTCGTGACCTTTACATTGAAGTGAAGGTGAAGAAGCCGGAGTGACGGAAGCGAGGCCGAACCATGCCGACTATCTTTCGAGAGAAAGGTTATCGGTTCAGCTTCTTCAGCTACGATCTCGGCGAACCGTTGCACGTCCACGTCACCAAGGGCGGCGCGGAAGCGAAGGTTTGGATGAACCCGCTCGCGTTGTCGTGGAGCAAGAAGTATCGCGACCACGAAATCCATGAACTACTCGACATTGTAGCGGCCAATCGCGCTGTGATAGAGTCTGCGTGGAATGAGCGACGTGGAAATTGAGAAAGTGCATTTCACGCAAGACCGGCTCGGCTTCGAGTTGAAGGATGGCCGGCTGATCAGCGTGCCGCTCTCGTTCTATCCCACCCTCCAGCACGCCAGCGAAGCGCAGCGGCTCAACTTTGAACTGTATCCATCTTCCGTCCACTGGCCCGACCTTGATTGTGACATCGGTGTGGAAGGGATGCTGGTCGGAGCGAAGGAATTGCCGGTTTATGCAGAGATGTCCGCCGACTTGCGTGCGGCTAAAGCAGAAGATACGGCTGCTCCAGGAATGACCGTGGCCGGAACGAAACAGCGTTACGGCATCAAGTAGTTCGTCGCGCGATGCACAACCAAAATTCTCCAATCGATGCCAAGGTTCTTGAAGACTTGGATCGCCTTAATTCTTTTGAATGAGTTTGCTCGCAATAATTCAGAAGATTCGGGAACGACTCGGACGAGGCCCATGTCCAAATGAGCAGGCGATAACGCAGACTCTTGTTTTGCCAGTGCTCCGTGCGCTTAATTGGGACTGTGACGATCCCGAAATCGTATGGCCTGAATTCAGTTGCGCACCTCGACGAGTGGATCTCGCTCTATGCGATCCACGAGCACAACCAGCCGTGTTCGTCGAAGTAAAGCAACCGGGAAGCGTTGACGAGGCCGACCGGCAACTTTTCGAATACGCCTTTCACCAAGGCGTCCCGATGGCTGTGCTGACAGATGGCCAGACATGGAGCTTTTACCTTCCGGCAGAACAGGGCTCATACGAACAGCGGCGGTTCTACAAATTGGATTTGCTTGAGCGTTCGCCAGAAGAATCCGTTGAGAAGTTTGTCCGCTATCTCGATTGGCAGCGAATCTCCGCCGGGGTCGCATTCGACAACGCACGAGCGGACTACAAAAGCAGACGCGGCCAGGCGCTGGCAAAGCAAACAATTTCGATCGCTTGGAAGGAACTGGTGGATGCAGAGGACGAGACATTGACTGCGTTGATCTCGGAGTCGGTGGAAAAGCGTTGTGGCTTCAAGCCGTTGCGCGACGACGTGAGCGATTTCCTGAATGCGTTGAGGGCCGCGGTCGGAACTCGGACAGAAGGCCCACCGATCGGCGATCGCCCGAACGGGCGGTTGCCGCAGCCTCCAGATCCGCCAACTTGGGCAGGCAGCTATTACATCTACAGGGACAAGCGCAATTCGGCACGTTCAGCAAAGGAAGTGGTTGTGGGTATCCTGCGTTCACTTGCAAAGGATACTCCCGACTTGTTCGATCGGTGCTATCGACACCCAGATAATCGTCAGCGTCGCCGGACGTACATTGGCCACAGTCCGGCCGAGTTGTACTCAGAGGATCGTCCCGACCTATTCAAACAGCACGTTGAAATTGCTCATGGTTGGTTCCTCATGACGAACTTCAACAACCGAGTGAAGGAAAGCATTATTCAGATGGCTTGCGATGCGGCGGGCGTTCGAGTCGGACAAGAATTGAAGTACGAACTTTGAAGGCTTCCGAATCGATTGGTCGTTATCTCGCCCCCTTCACCCCGTAAACATTCTTGCTCTCGGTGATGAAGAGCAGATCGTGATCTTTGCCGTCGAAGGTGATGTTCGCGGTCCGCGGCTCCGCCACGTCGATGTGTTCGATCTGCTTGCCGGTCCTGTCGAGGATGGATCACGCCGCGGCCGGTGAGATAGACGTTGCCTTTATTGTCGATAGTCATGCCGTCGGAGCCGAGATTGGAGAAGAGGCGTTTCGCGAGCGCGTCGTCAGGTTGGATTTCGTAGGCGTAGCTTCTTCGCGCGCCGATGTTGGTTCCATTTCTCGATCTTCGCGCCGGAAGCGATGGATTGACCGTGGGTTCATTCTTTCCGTCGGCACGGCATCAGTCGAAAACGAAACCGCAGGACGTGTGGGCATCGCTCACCATTTCAAGAATCAGTGCCTCGCTTTGCGAAATCACCTTGCCGTTGATTTGGGTTCTGCCAAAGTATTTTCCATCTGCTGAGGTGCGAATCACCTCGTTTTTTATTGGTTGCCGGCGTGGCGGAATTGGCAGACGCGCTAGACTCAAAATCTGGTACTCGTAAGAGTGTGGGGGTTCGAGCCCCTCCGCCGGCACCATCTCGAATCTGCTTTGTCCTTTCCTACCCTAGTTGTGCAAACCCCGAAGGAGGCTGAAACAGCCCGAAGAAGCCCGAAAGACGCGGGTTTCGTGAGGGTCGCGATCCCGATGACGGAAAAGGCGTTCCGGCGAACATGTGCAGAGGTTTACATCGAAAATGAAAAAGGCCATGTCCCGATAACTCAAGCACTTCCGATGTCAACCCTGCACATGTAGCTCGGAAAAGTTCCGATGACGGATGTAAAGGCTACTTCTGAATAGTATCGGGCAAAGCGCTTTGTTTCGAGTTAGCGGCAGGAACGCTGCCGCGTCGCTGTAGCTACTCGGCAGCGCATCCGCAGGGTTCACGAAAGGCGCTCGGTTCTCACGTTACCAACTCTGGAGAGTGGATCATCAGTTGTTCCACGTCAGCAGTGATTGGATGGTTTGGTCCAGTCCACTTGAAACGCACGTGATTCCCGCCTTTAAGAGTCGCATCGACGTGGTAGAGATTGCTGCCGTCTGAGTCCTGAGAAATGCGCCGACAGAATACCTTATCAATGCGGTAGAGCTCGGGAAGCTGCTTCTGGCCATCAAGCCAAATGGCCGCAAGCCACTGTTGCCAACACGTGCGGATCATCCTTTCCCATTCGGCTTGTAACCCACTGAGCCACAGCGCCAATCCGCGCTGGTTCCACATTCTTGTGAGCGTGCCGACAAATAATGGATCGAAGTCGATCGGCGACGGCAACTTCAACGTTTTGATTGCTGTGGAAATCTCATCTGCAACGCCCGCCACGTACTGTAAACGACGGCTGAGAAAGTATCTTTCTACCTGCGTAAGATTCGGCCACGTCCGGCTTTTTGGAAATACTTCGATTGCACTATCCAGCCCTGCCGAAGTCGTCAGTTCGGCTTCTCTGAGAGTCGATTCAAAGCGGTCGAATGGAACAAGTGGACCGAACACAAAGAAGGCGCGCGCTTCAACGAAACGCTCGCATTCCTGATTGAGAGTCCAAACCCATTGCTTCCGGGTCACGATGTATTTGTGCCCGGTTCCTCGCGAGTTGTTCAGCCAAAAATGTGCAACAAAAAAACCCGCTGCACTCGCAGCGGGTTCGGTTGCCAGCCAGGCAACTCAATTAACGCACGTCAATTGTTAGCGGCTCGCATGTTCTTCGGGAAGCAGAGAAACGCCGCGGAGTTTGTCAGGCACCAACTCAGCGCCGCGTGCGCGTCGGCGAACTGCATCAGCTTGCGCGATCGGCGACGGCCGCGCCGCTCGACCAGCGCGGCCGTCGTGTTGCCTACTGAGTAGAAGAGCGTGCGACCGCACGCCATTGGATCGAGCGGCTTCATCAGTTTTGCTCTCTCCCTTCCGAGAGACGCCAACACTCTTTCGGATGCACGCCGAGCATTTCGGCGACGCGCACCTTTTCATTGAGCCGTTGTACTACCGACGTAATCGCCCAACGCACCGCGCTGCGAAGATCAACTCCGCACTGCTGCCCGAGGTCGCACAACATTTCCCGCTGCCAGCGCGAAAGGTTTACGAGGAAGAAACCACGCGGCACGGTCGGCGGCGTGACGAGCGGCGTCAGATCAGGATCAGCAACCCAAGCTGACTGTGTGAGTTGATCGGACCAGCGCGAGTAAACGTCAGCCAGGGCAATGCGCTCCTCTGCGTTTAAGTGCTTCGCCTGGCACAGCAGGGCCGGTTCAAGCAGTGAGTCCGCTGAGTTCATCCGCAGCGAACGCGCTCCAGCGGGAGACTGTGTTTGGAGCGCGTTCACTTCGTCACCTTGCCTTTCCCGGAACGAAGCGTACGAGCGACCTTCTCTTTGATCGCTTCACGAACAAACGTGTCGCGACCTTTGCGGCCGGCCGCTTTGTCCACGGCCGCTACGAACGCAGCAGGGAGCGCGACCTCAATCCAGGCTTTCTCGGTTGGAACTTTTGACTGACGTGGAGTTGCCGCTGTTGTAAGGTCACGGCGGACCTGACTTTGGTCTTGTTTCATCACTTGCCTTTGTTCGGGTCTGCTTGCCTCCAGCGGTGTTAGTTGCACTGCTGGGGGTTTTCTTTTGCGCTTCGTGTTGCTCGACCCATTTGAGCAAACGGAGCGTGTTCTCCGCGTCCGGCGCACTCTCGCCGCGCAACCATTCAGAAACGGCCTGCGGAGTAACGGACATGTGACGAGCAAGGGCGGCTCTTGCACCGAACGCGACGGTAGCGCTTTTCACACGCTCCCGAAGTGTCGGCCAAAGCTTATTTGCTCGCACGCATCGACAAGTAATGCTTTCAGCTTTAACCGTCAAGCAATGCTTGCGTAGTAACACTCTCGACACATGCGCACATTCCCCCAACGCTGGAAGCTGGCGTTTCGTAACTGGGCTGCTAGAAGCAAGGGATGAAGCCTTTGATGGTCCTCG
>DATHEW010000805.1:0-2792 GCA_035318425.1 Candidatus Acidiferrum sp.
TCGAGCGCGGATCGACGCGCATCGTGGCACTCGGCGATTCCACGTTCTGGGCTAACACATTGATCGAGTCCGATGCGAACCGTGAGTTCGCGGCGTCGACTGTGAATTGGCTGGTGCAACAGGGCCTCTTGCTCGGGGAAATCCCACGCCAGCAGATCCGCACTTACAAGCTCACGATCACAAACGTCGAGATGCGCAACTCGCGCTGGCTCCTGCTCGCCGGAATGCCGGGCGCCGTCATGCTGATCGGCGTGTTCGTGTGGATGCGCCGCCGCAAATGATATGAACTGGCGTGGCACCTGGCTTTTAGTTGGTATCGCAACGGCGCTGTTCGCGTTCATTTTCCTTTTCGAGCAGCACTTGCCCACAGGCGAGGCGAGTTCCGGGCCGCAGGCGATCCTCGCGGATTTCAAGGCGGGCTCGGCGCGGACTCTGCAAGTGCGCTACGGAACGAAATTCGTTGTGGCGCTCGAACGGACCAACGACGCGTGGCGCTACGTAAAGCCGTTCACTTACTCGGCGGCCACATTGAAAGTGGAAAGTTTTTTGCGTGGGCTCGATGACGTGTTGCCGAGCGCTTACATCACACCGCAGGAAATCGTGGCGCGTAAACAGACACGTGCCGACTTCGGTTTCGATGCGCCTGCGATCCATGTCTCGCTCGAATCCGCGAACGGCCCGCACGCGTTGCAGTTCGGCGCGCGCACGCCGGCGGGTGACCAGATTTATCTTCAAGTTGATGGCAAGCCGGGCATCTACGTCGTGAGCACCGCGATCCTCGATCGACTCCCACGCACACAAAACGATTGGCGCGAAACGTCGCTCTTTGGGATTCCCGAGCAGAACGTGGATCGCCTCGAAGTCATTCGCGCCGGTGGTGGTGGATTCGCGCTGCAACGCGATTCGACGAACAAGCTTTGGCGTCTCACGCGCCCGGCTCATCGCGCCGACCAGTTCGCGGTGGCGCACCTGCTCAAGCAGTTTGGGGAGGCGCGCATCGCCTCATTCGTGACGGACGAGCGCGTTGAACTGGATTTATACGGGCTTCAAACCCCGGAAGCGGAACTCGCGATCGCGAGCGGCAGCAGCATCGAGCGCGTCCTCTTCGGCCGCAGTCCCACCAACGATTCGGCGCACATCTTCGCGCGACAGGTCACTGCCACCAACATTGTGCTTGTCTCGACGAACATCCTTCAGGAGTTCAGGCGGGAATTCATCGACTTGCGCGATCGGCGGCTGGTCGCCTTCGCGCCGGAAACGATCGACACGATCGAGGTACGTGCGGATGAAAATTTCGTGCTGAAGAAACAGGCGGACGGAACATGGATGGTGGCAGAGACGCCGATCGATTCACGATTCGTCAACGACCGCCTCGTCGCTCTCAGCCAGATGCAGGTGATGGAATTTGTGAAGGACGTGGTCTCCGACTTCGCGCAGTTCGCGCTCGATCCACCGCAGCGCCGGATCACGCTGCGCACAACGATCACCAACGGACCGGTGATCACGAATGCTATCGTGACGCGCCTGGATTTCGGCACGAACAAAGATCCCGAATCGGTTTACGCGCGGCGCGCGGACGAGACGTCGGTTTACACCATTCCGGCGTTTCACTATCAACGATTGCCCTCGGCGGTGTGGCAGTTGCGCGATCATCGCGTCTGGAGTTTCACCACGAACCAGGTCGTGCGCGTCGTCATCCGCCAGGAGGGCGAGACACAACAACTGCTGCGGCAACCGAATGGAAGCTGGGCCGCGACCCGGGGCGATGTTCTCCCTTACGCGCTGGACGAAATGATGTTCCGCCTCGGTGAACTGACCGCTGCGGCGTGGGTCGCGCGCGGCGAAGCGGCGCGGACGGCTTACGGTTTCAAACCCGCGAATTACCAAATCTCGATCGACCTTAAGGAAGGCGACCAAACGCGGACAGTCTCGATTGAGTTCGGCGGCACAAACCAGTTGCGCATCCCGTACGCGGCCACGGTAATCGACGGGCAGCCATGGATTTTTGAATTTCCGTGGCAGCTTCTGCCGGATTTGCAACGTCACCTTTCCATTCCGCCGCCAAGCGCGAACTTCTGACATGGCTCGTAAGCCGCAGAGCCGACGCTGGCGCATCGCTCGCCGTGTGTTCCGGTGGTTTCGCATCGTCGTGCTTCTGCTCGTGCTCGCGGCGATCATCGGCGCGGTGTGGCTGAATCACGTGGGGCTTCCTGACTTCCTGAAGGAACGGCTCGTGGCTGAGTTGCGTTCGCGCGGCGTTTCGCTCCAGTTCACCCGCATGCGGCTGCATTGGTATCGGGGCATCATTGCCGATGATGTGCGCGTCGGAAAACCGGCGGAAACGAACGCGCCGCAATTTTCCGCCACGCAAGCCGAGTTGCTGATCGATGGCGGCGCCTTGCTGGATCGCAAACTCCAGCTCACCGGCCTCGCCCTTCGTGGCGGGCGCATGACGCTTCCGGTCTGGGGTACGAACGACACACCTCGCGAACTTGTCGTGGAAAAGATCGGGGGCGAACTGCGCTTCTCGCCGCCAGACCAATGGGAGTTGGCGAACCTGCACGCGGAGGCGTTCGGTGTGAAGCTGCTCCTCGCCGGCACGGTGACGAATGCGTCGGCCCTCCAGAAGTATAAGTTCGCGCGCAAGACACCTCCCGACGACAAGTCCGCCGCGGCGTTCTGGCATGAACTGATTGCTAAGCTTGAGCAGTCGGTATTCGAGGCCCCCGCTGAGATCGTGGGAAAAATAAACGGAGACGCCCGCGACCCCGGCTCGTTCCGCGCTTCGATCA
>DATHEW010000806.1:0-3681 GCA_035318425.1 Candidatus Acidiferrum sp.
TTTCCGACGGTCTCGGGTGACATCATCCAGTGCTCGCCGATGATGGAGAGCATCGCGTTCCAGCGCACCAATGTGTTCACGACAATGTCGTCGATTCTTCACGATCCGTTCATCGTGACGGATGGCTATCTGATCAGCGATCTGATCTCGCTGCTCTACGTTTTCCTCAAGGACACGCAGCCCGCGGTGAGCGGCGCCAGCTACAAATATTTGCTCGTTCGCTTTCAACGAAATGGAGAAATCGCGGAAGTCATTCCGACCAACGAGGTGGATGTCCCATGAAAAAATTCCAGAACATCGTTCGTTCGTGGCGCATCGCGACGCTCGCGATGGCGGCGCTTCTGCCTGTTGCATCGAATGCGTGGGTTTATGAAACGCCGTACGAGTTTGTCGCGGAAGCTGATCTCGACGGCGATGGCCAATCCGACGTGGTGATTGTGGACAAACAGACCGGTGCGTTTCGCGTGGGCTATCAGACTGCGATCGGAGTTCCCGTCTGGTCCGAGTCGCGCGCGACTGGCATCGACAACGTGACGGGCGTGAGCGGCGGAAGAGTTTTGAACACGACGCGTGACACGATCGTGGTCACTGGGCCGGGAGCGAATCGCGTCAACTTGATCGAGGCGGTTAATGGACTGACTGCGGTGCTGCCAGTCTCCGCATTCATTCCGTCGCTGGGGCCAAACATGGCGGCGGCGGTGGACATCGGTGGCGCGGGCAATACGCCGCACGCCGACCTTTACATCGCGAGCCGCGAGAATCCTGGCCCACGGCAAACGCTGCTGCGCAACACCGGCGTTGCACGCACGCTCATCAGCGATGCCGCGCTCGCGCAGTTCCGAAGCAGCCCCAATTTCTTCCTCCTCCAGACCGCGCAACCCGGCCAGCTCGGCGTGATCGATCGTATCAGTGCCGGTCCTGACCAATTCGTGATCCTGAATCTCTCCAGTGGCGCGGCGGTCACGACATTGACGCAGCCGATCTTTTTGCCGAACACACCGCGCGTGCCTCAATTCACCTCGGCACGATTCAACGCCGCTGATCCGTACGCGCAGGTGCTGTTCTATCAGCCGGGCTCGTCGACGCTGATGAAGTATCAACTGCAAGGCGCCTACTCGCTCGGCATCTCCAACTCGTTCGTGTTGCCGGGCGTGATCCAGCAAGTGCAAGTGCTCACGAGCGTCAGCGGCCCGCGGTTGCTCGTGCTGTTCGGCGCAACGCCGACGAACGCCACGGTCGCGACGGTTTACAGCTTCGACGGTGTGAATGCGCCGACGCCGGTTCAATCGTTCACCAACTTGGCCGGCTTCACGGGCGCGGGCACGTTGGGCTTCGGCAATTTCTCGCTGCTCGCTGGCGATGGTTCAGGGCGTTCCGCGAAGTTCCAAAACATCGGAGCGTCCGGCGGTGGTTACACGAACGGCGCGAGCGGCGATCTCGCGCGGGTCACGCCTTACTCGGGCAGCGCGAATGTTTTGATGTTTACCGGCGAGCCGTTCGTTTCTTCGACCGTGAAGTCGTTGAAGTCCGTGCGCGCCGGTGATTGGAGTTCGTCCGCGGTCTTGGGCGGTGGCATCCCGCCGACGGTTGCAGTCACCGCGGAACGCTTCGTGAACATGAGCAACGGGCTGGCGAATCCAGTCGGCACATCGCTCGGCATCGCGCCGATTGGCACGACTTTCGCCCTCGTGAACCAATACACGAACCCGATCTCGATTTTTCCGCGGCGCAGTGCGGCCGGCGATACCGCTGGTGATGTGACGATCACGCCCGCGCCCGGCGAATACCCGGAGGCGATCCATGCCGTGATCGCGGTGAATACGGCGGGCTGGCAAATCAAGTACCGGCTGAGCGCGAACGGCGCGTGGCTGAATTATTCCACGATCGGTATCACGCTGTTCAGCAACGTGACGGTTCAGTTCTACGGCGTTGATCCGGTCACTTCGGCGAAGACGCCGATTCGCAGCGCGGCTTACACGTTCACGATTCCCGCGAACACGATTGATTCCGATGGCGACGGAGTGCCGGACGCAGTGGAAGTCGCAAAAGGTCTCGATCCCAAACAAGGGGTTGACTCGGACGGCGACGGATATTCCGATCTCGAAGAATTGATCCGTGGCACGAACCCGCTCGATCAGTTCAACGCGCCGACCAACTTTCCGCCGACTGATTTCAAGCAAGCCTTCGACCTGATCACAACACCGCGCGCGATCGACAATCTCTTCGCTTATTCGTTGAGCAAGACCGGCCAGATCGTGCGTGTCGTCGGGCTTGATGGTCGTGCCATTGCGCAATCGATCACCACGAATGATCCCGCCGCACCCGCAGGCGTTACCAATCCCGCGGCGCAGATTCTTCTCGTGCAACCGATCGAAGGCGAAGCACTTGTCGCCCAAGGGACTGATCCGCACTTCGACCTTGATGTGCCTGGCGACATCCACATCGGCCGCGAATTGGTCGGCATTGTTCCCGTGCCTGTGTTGACGCTGCCCGCGTTGCCGCCAGTTGATTTCAGTCTCGGCGCGGGCGCGGCCAATGCATGGATTTCAGCCGTCGCGAATGTCATCACCAACTTGCCGCGCACCAAAGTGATTGGTGATCTTACTTATCGCGATACGCTAGCGGCGGTTTTGTTCGAGGCGAAGATCGCGGAGGTGCTGATTGCGCGCGGAACGAACTACGGAACCAATCTCACGCTCTTTCCGTTTCGCACAGCGGATGCTGGTCGCGACGAGCCGACGGGTGCTGACTTGCTCGGCATCGAATCGTACGTGGGGCCGACGCTGCCGGCATACAAGATGACGAATGTCTTTGCGCACATTTTGAACAACCTGAAGACGAACAACACGGCGGGCATTGCGCAGCTTCATCTGCTCGCGGGATCGATTTACCAGATCAGTGCGGCGTCGAATAACGCGAACCCGTCCGTGCTCAAGCTGCCCGTCGATGAACTGCGTTACTTCCTCAAGAACTGCGCGTGGGATGCTGGCTACGCGAGTTGTTCGAACGCGCTCGTGCCATCGCTCGATTTTGCCGCCGCGTGTCTGGCCGCCAGCAATCTGCTCGCGACTGTTCCGCCGCGTCCGACCACAAATGTTGTCATCGAAGTGGTGAACTCCGGTCCCGGCGTGACCACCACGTTTCAAACGCTCGGCGGCATTCCCGTGACATTGTGGCAAAAGGACGGGACGCCTTGTCCGTTGCCGCCCTCGTTTGATGTGCTACCCGGCTCACGTCTCACGCTCTTCGGTCACAACGACATTTCACCTGGCGTTCCCGGTCTCGCGGTGGAAGTCATCACGGTCAGTCTCGCCAGCGTTCCGATCGCCAGCGATCACGATCTCAACGGCGATCTCTTGCTCGACACATGGCAGGGCGTTTTCTTTGGCGGCGGATTTGGAAATGCCTTCGCTGATCCCGACGCCGATGGCTACAGCAACATCCAGGAGATGCTGCAAGGCAGTGATCCCAACAATTCCATCAGCATCCCGCCTGGGCCGGTAGTTCCATTCAGCGCGCCTCTCATCGACGTGACGCTGAACGGGGTGAACTCGACGCTCGTCTTTGAATGGCCGGCGGCTTACATCGGCGATTTCCAGTTCGGCGTGCGCGCGAGTGCGACGGTCGAGGGGGACTTCGCGAACGTCCCTGCCGCAGCGCCCGTGAATCTCGGTGGCAATC
>DATHEW010000807.1:0-3206 GCA_035318425.1 Candidatus Acidiferrum sp.
AATGGGGAGGCACGCGATGTCGCGGCCGAGGTCAGTCAGTTCGCGGCGACCGTCGAGAGCGCCCAGTTCATGGAGCAATGCGTAGCCGCTCGCAATGGCCGCAGGCGTGGGTGGCTGCACGAACGGAAACGTTTCGATGTCCCCGAGGTGAAACGCCTTCATGCGCAGAATCACTTCGGCGAGGTTCGCGCGCTGAATCTCCGGCTGCGTGAATGGTGGACGAGCGTTGTAGTCGTCCTCCGAGTACAGGCGAATACAGGTACCGTCCTGCACACGTCCCGCTCGGCCTTTGCGCTGGTTGGCGCTGCTCTGTGAAACGGCCTCGACTGGCAACCGTTTGGTGCGCGTGCGCGGGTTGTAGCGGCTGATGCGTGCGAGACCGGCGTCGATGACGTAGCGAATGCCAGGAATCGTCAGAGATGTTTCGGCGATGTTCGTGGCGACAACGACCTTGCGCCGTGGTGACGGAGAGAAGACACGCTGCTGATCAGTCGCGCTCAGTCGCCCGAAGAGCGGTACAATCGTCGCTTCGCCCGATAAGCGCCCTTCAAGTTGATCGCTTGCTTCGCGAATATCGCGCTCCGTTGGGAGGAAAACGAGCAGGTCGCCGAAGTTGGTCTCGTAGAGAATGCGCTCGGCGGTGAGCACAGCCGCATCGACGTAGGAAATGTCGTCGTCAGGAGTCCACGGCGCGGTGAACTGAAAGTCGGCGCGGGTGGGCGCGTCGGCACCAACCGCACCAGCATCGCCCAAGAATACTGCGTTGGATTTTATTACGCTCTCGAACGCGCGAGGCTGCCGCAGCTCGGCTGCGCTAGAGACGCGCTCAGGGGCATCCTCACTTTCTTCCGCCAGCGGCGCGTAAATCACTTCCACCGGATACATGCGCCCGGAAACTTCAATCATGGGCGCATTATCGAAATGACGCGAGAATGCCGCCGTATCGATCGTCGCGGACGTGACAATGAGCTTCAGGTCCTTGCGCCGCGCCAGCAGTAGCTTCAGATAGCCGAGGAGAAAATCGATGTTCAGGCTTCGTTCGTGCGCCTCGTCGAGAATGAGCGCGTTGTAGTCGGCGAGATTCGGATCACCCTGCGTCTCCGCGAGCAGGATACCATCCGTCATTAACTTGATGTAAGTCTGCGGGCTCGACCGGTCGTCGAAGCGAATCTTGCAACCGACTTCGCGTCCCCACTGAACGTCCAATTCCTCCGCAATGCGGTGCGAGATCGACAGCGCGGCAACACGCCGCGGTTGGGTGCAACCGATCTGCGCTTCGATCCCGAGCCCCGCTTCCAGACACATTTTTGGAATCTGCGTGGTCTTCCCTGAACCGGTTTCCCCCGCGAGTACCACGACTTGGTTTTCCCGGATTGCCCGCACGATGTCGTCCTTCCGCACCGTGATGGGGAGATCCGGCGGATAGCTGACGCGCGGCACATTCGCCGAACGTTGCGCGCGTCGTTCAGCAGATGCGCGCGCGTCGTTCAGCAGACGATTCAATATCGCATCGTGCTTGTCCGGATGGAGCCGGTCGCGCAACAAGCGCGCGACACGAGAGCCGATGCGCACCCAATCGGGCAGCATCGTTCGCGGCAGCAGCGCCTTCAGTTCCTCAACACGCGGATCAGACACAAGGGCCGGGAATGTGACACGTGACGATTGAAAGCGCGACTGCGCAGGTGTGGGAGCCCTTTGGTTTCCATCAACGACAATAGAATCCGGGTCGCACGACTACAAAGTGTCGTTGGAGAGACTTGCGCCTCACGCGCCAACTTCTCGCTACCACCACAACCAGACGGGTGAAGACAATGCCGACGCGCATCTCAAACGTCAGATTATTGGCCGGGAAGTCGTGGTCGCGATTACGAATGGCCGGCTGGATTTCGGCCCGTGGGTACAAATTTTCTATGGCGAGTTCGACGGCAATCGACGAAGGCGTGTGCTCGTCAAGATCATCGGCGAATAGCCGTTTATTCGATCGAACTCCGCTCACTCGCCACGACGCATCAGGCGATCCCGTTTCGGTTGCGCGATTTGATCGGGCGGCTCCTGTTTGAATTCACGCGGGCGCGGCAAGGAATCGCCGCTTTTCGACTTCAACTCACTCGTCCCGTTCGAGACATCTTGAACTCGATACTCATCGCCGTCGGAATGGCGCAGAAACTTTTGCATCTCATCCAGATTGAACGGTCGCGAACCGCGGCGTCCGAACACGACCGTTTGATTTCCTGTCTCGTCCACCACGCGATCACGATCGAGGCCACGTGACACGGCGACGGCGTCGCCATGAGTTTTGAATGTCGCAATCAGCTTCGGGCTCGGCTTTGGACTGAATCCCATGTGACCGGGAACGGTGTCGGGTGAGATCAGTTGCAAGACGCGCAGCCCATTTTTCCCATCGGCGACGAGTGCAAACATCGACGCGTTCACGGAACCGATTTGCACCGCGCGCGTGTCGTTCAATGCGCCGTCAGCATTGAACATCTGTGCGAGCTTCGGTTTTTCTGGATTCTCGATGTCGATGATCGCAAGGCCCTCAGCACCGTTCGGTACGTAAGCGTAAGTGCGCGCGAGATACAGCCGACCCGCTTGCTTGAGCGGAACGAATGCGCTGGGAATGAGCTTCGGCCGGGTCGGCTCGCTGATGTCCACGACCTTCAAGCCGTCGTCGTCACTGATGAACGCGTAACGGAACTGCACGGCGATGTGTCTGGGACTCAGCAATCGTTGGTCGCGCGGACCGTCCTCAGCCCGCCGCGGCGCGGTGAGGACACCGCGCCCCACCAACTCGCCCACGATGCTCGGTTTCAATGGATCCGCGATGCTTACGACCACCAACCCGCGCTCGCAAACCACGTAAAGATTCGTCCCCGCCACGTAGCTGTGACGCGCGCCGTTCAACCTGCCGTCGGGGTTGAACCGCACCGTTGGTTCCTTATCCAGAAAGTTGTTATCCGGATTCCCATCCACCAGCGTCCCGACCTGTTGGATCACCAAACCTTCGTGCAGGTCCGTGATGTAAACGAACGCGTAGATGGGGCTGATCGGCTTCTCTTCATTGTCCGTGTAAACCTCGATCGTTTCGCCGGGCGTCCGTTCGGCCTTCATCGTCTTCGGCATTTTCTCGCGCAATGGATCGATCCCCAACGTGCTCGGCAACGTCACGCTCGTTGCGTACTTCGTGCGAACGTAGGTGCGCTGCC
>DATHEW010000808.1:0-2436 GCA_035318425.1 Candidatus Acidiferrum sp.
TCGCGCATCATGCCGGTGATCCAGGGGCTGGGATAAGGCTGGTCGAAAGGAATGCCGCGCTTTTTCAAAAGATCCAGTAATAGATCGAAGTGCTGCAATTCCTCGATCGCAATCGCGTTCAACTCGCGCACGTGCGGGAAAAGGTCACGGTATTTTTCAAGGTTCAACGCGGTCGTCGCGGCCTTGCGTTCGAGATGGGCGTGATCCACCAGCACAGCCGGAATGTTACTCAACACTTTCGGAAGCCAGTCGTCGGGAATCTTCTCGCGCCAGAGCAGCATCGTCTCACCGTTTCCGCTCGTACCAGTAAACGCCCGTGTCGAGCTTCACATGAATAAGCTTCGGGCCGCACACTGGATCTTTCTCCGTGATCACGCGCGGCACGAACACACCGCGTTCGCCAGAAGCATCGGTGTCCAGCAACAGGTAAACACCGTCCGGCTCCGTCCACACTGACATGGGTCGGAATGCGCGCACGCTCGGCGGCCACGCGGCTTCCGCGATTTTCACAAAACCCTCGCGCGGGAATTCGTTGCCGCAGCTTGCGATGGATTCCTGTCTCAGTTTCGCCGCGCCAACTGCTTTCACGGTTCGGTGAATCTGCGTTTCATCGCTGCAACCAACGAGAAGGAACGCCGCGAGCAACGCGCCTGTTCCAAACAGGCGGAACGTCATGGAGTAGGCGCCGCCTCCGGTGGCATTCGCAGCATCGTCCGCAGACGATCGCGCCCTTCCCTGGGAAGACCGCGCTCCGGATCGAGCATGTCCTGGACGACCAGTTTCTTCATCTCCTCGATCGGCAGGATAGCGAGACGTTGATCGCCTTTGGTTTTTTGGCTGTACGCATTCCAAAGCTCGGTCGCTCGCAGGATGTATTCGTTCGCTTCCTCAGGCTTGTCTTCAAGCGCGGCAAAGTAAAACTGCGCCACGAATGCTTCGATGAGCGACACCACCTTCACCTGGCTCTGTTCCTTGACGTTCTCGGTCGCGCGATTGATCGCGTATTCGGCCAGCGAAATATTGTTCGTCACCGCGTCGGGATATTGCTCGCGCAGGTAACGCAACCATTGCTCTCCATCCCGCGTGCGATTGCGGATGAAGAGTTGATAAGGCACATCCTTCAGGAAATTTTTATGCGCACGTTTGATCGCGTCGCGTTTCTCCACGTCATCTGCGATCTGATCGAGGAACGCCTGGTTCGCCTTGTCGATGATCTCGAGGTTCGGCACGAGACGCGGCGGCGCATTGGTGCTCAAGACGAGCCGCCCGCGCTGGAACGCGAGGTTCATCGACTGATAAATCACACGGCGCAACACGATGAGTTCTTCCTTCTTCGAGTGCTGCAATCCCACCGTCGCCCAGTACATCGCGTGAGCTTCGGGCAAGCGCCAGTCGAGCGGGCCGTAGCGCTGGTCGATGTCGCGCATGACGCTCGCATCCATCTTGTACTTGTCGCGCAGTAACTCCGCGCGACGGCGTTCGTCGGGAGTTTGCGGAGTGATCAGCCGTTCGAAATTCGGCCGTTCACCGCCGAACACTTCCATCATTTCCTGTGCCCAAACGCCTTTGTAGTAAACGTGCGCGTCATCGAGGTTCTGTCCCATCTTGTGTTGGAAAAACCACGCGAGCTCGCGGTAAATCAATGGCTCGTTGGGATTGTAGCGCAGCCCCTCGTCGCGCAGAAGTTCGATGCCACTGCGGACCCAGCGCCAGCGATCGGCGTGATCGCTGAACTTGACCGAGATGTTGTAGGCCATGTTCCACGCCTGCACGAGCCAGACCTGGACAAAGTGCGGCTCGAGTTTCGTGATCCAATCGGCGAGCTGGACCATCTCGAAATATTTTCCCTCGTCCTGCATGTCCGTGGCACGAAGCCACAGCGCGTTCGCGATCAATCCACGGAAGCCACCCAACACCTGCGTGGTCAGCGCGAGAACAGGCGGCGCGTTTTTCAGCGGCTCGCGTCCCGTGATGCCGAGGGCCTTGCGCTGGCCGTTGAGCAAATGCTGCATCACACCCGCGGCGGAGATACAGACGACCGCCGTGAGCAATAGCAAAGCTTTGTAAGCGCGGCGGTTCATGCGTTGGTGTGACTGCGCGCCAGCTCGCGGTAATTGAAGACTCCCATCCCAAACAACGCCACCACACCGCCGAGCAGCAACACGATCTGAGCGAAGGCGCGCACCACGTCCCACCACGGAATGCTGCGTCCAGTGCTCAGCGCATCGACTGGCGAAAAGGCCTGCACTGGCTTGAGGATTTCCACCAGCACCGTCGCCGCCGGGACGAGCACCCAATCAATCATCGACCGTCCCACTTCGCCGGTTTCCTCATTCACTCCGCCAACGCTGCCGACTTCCACGGCGCTGGCCAGTGTGCCTGTCGAGAATGCGACCAGCAGCACCGTCGCTGAACAGAACACCGCAACGGGGAACG
>DATHEW010000809.1:0-4977 GCA_035318425.1 Candidatus Acidiferrum sp.
CGCGGAAGGCCACGAAGTTGGTCAGGCCGATGCTGGAGGCGCGCTGGTGGATGTGCGAAAGGAGATTGCCGATCGCGGCGTCGATGCAGTGTTGAAGGATATGCACGCGGACAATGCGGCGCGGGCGAAGTGGCGCTACGGCGACATGAGCTTCGCCGAGAAAGAGGTGGCCGACTTCAAGCGCAACGAGCCGGAGTTGTACGAGCAGTTGCTGCCGGCGCGGAATCGTCAGTGGCTGCCCCAGATCCAACGTGCTCTCGCAGGGAAGCGCAACGCGATGGTGCTCGTGGGCGCGCTGCATCTGACGGGCGAGGACGGGTTGGTGGAAATGTTGCGGCGTGAAGGATTCAATCCGGAGCAGATGTACGGGATCGATCGTCCAGGACGGGAAGTGATTGAGCCCTGACGCGCCGGCCGGGCGTCCTTTCGCGCGACCTCGGAATCTTCTGGGATTTAACCTCATTCTGGCTGTGTGCTCTATTTGAATCTACCGAGGCGCCGCCCTATGATGGCGAGACGAAGGGAGGGTTTATGAGACGAGGCAAGTTGATGTTGGTTCCGATCGCCATCGCGGCTGCGGTGGCCCTGTTCCAGTATTTCGGGGCGGAGAAAGTGACGAATCCGGAGACGGGCCGGAAGGCGCGAGTCGCATTGTCATCCGCGCAGGAGGAATCGCTGGGCCTGCAAAGCTATCGCGAGGTGCTCGCGCAGTCCGAGGTGATCCAGAGCGGTCCGGAGCACGAGATGGTGGTGCGCGTGGCCGAACGGCTCGCACGTGTCACGGGCGAGGCGGCAAAAGATTTTAAGTGGCAGGTGAGCCTCATTCGGAGTCCGCAGGCGAATGCGTTTTGTTTACCGGGCGGCAAAATTGCCGTGTTCACCGGCATTCTCCCGCACGCGAAGACGGAGGACGGTCTGGCTGCGGTGATGGGGCATGAGATGGCGCATGCGGTGGCGCGGCATGGTTCGCAGCGGTTGTTGCGCGGAAATCTAACGCAGACGTTGATGATGGGCGCGAGTTTTTCCCTCGGAGACATGGATTATAATCAACGTCGTGCAGTAATGGCGGCGCTCGGTGCCGGTGCTCAATTTGGCGTGCTGCTTCCTTTCAGCCGCGAGCACGAGTTGGAAGCGGATCAGGTCGGTCTGCTCTACATGGCGCGGGCGGGATACAATCCACGCGAGGCGATTGCCTTCTGGGAACGCATGAGCCAGGCGGGCGGGCAACAGCCACCGGAATTCGCATCCACGCATCCAGCCAACGCCACGCGCATCCAGGAGTTGGAGCAATTCCTGCCCAAAGCCATGGCTGAGTATGAGCAACGCCGTGAGGGCGTGGGTGCGCCGGGCCGGTGAGTTGCGTTCATTTTATTTGCCGCGGGCCTTGCTGCGTCAGTGGTGACAGTGGCCCAGTTTGAGAATCCAGGAAGGAACCGCGCCCTCAAAGGTTGTAGTCAGGCGAGTCGTCCTGATTCCTCGGCCCCACTTTACGATCGGGAGCGGATTGCTGCGTGCGCCTTGCCGTGAGATTTGGCGCGTCTCCCCTGTGTTTTTACCGAAGAAATCTTGAAGGGAAAGGCGAACGCCGTGTTCAATGGCGATTCTTAATCCCGACGTTTTTATGAAGCCGTTTCGCGTGCCCGTGTGGAAATATCTGTTGGTGTGCTTTTTGGGGCTGCTTGCCTCGGGAGCGCGCGCGGGAGTGCAGATCACCGAGTTCATGTATCAGCCCGCCTCGTTCAACACGAACGAGGAGTGGATCGAGATTTGGAACAATGACACGAACGCGGTGAACATTCAGGGTTGGCGCTTCAGCTCCGGCGTCAACTTCACGTTCAGCAATTCACTCGTGCTCGCGCCGGGCGCGTATCTGGTCATCGCGGCGAATTCGAACGTGTTCGCCGCCAACTATACGGCGGTGGCTGGAGCCGGAAAAGTCATCGGCAACTGGCGGGGAACATTGCGGAACAACGGCGACACCATCCTGCTCGAGGATGCGCTCGGCGAGAAAGTCGATGAAGTGACGTTCGCGCCGGAAGGGGATTGGGCGTTCCGCATTCGCGGTCCGCTTCAGGCCGGCTTTCGAGGATGGGATTGGTATGCGCCGCATGATGGAACGGATAAATCAGTTGAGTTGATCAACCCGATCATCAAAAAGAATTCTGGCCAGAACTGGGCGGCGAGCATTCCTAAGGACGGCACACCCGGTGCGGCGAACTCGGTGCTGAGCACGAACACCGGGGCAGTAATCCTGGATGTCGCGCATGCGCCGTTGGTGCCCGCGTCCACGAACAACATCACGATCAGTGCGGAAATCGTCGATCCAAACGCTGCGGGCACTGTGGTGCGATTGCGCTGGCGGCTCGATGCGAACCCGCAGGCCGCGAGTTTCAGTTCCACGAACATGTTTGATGATGGCGCGCACGGTGATGGCGTGGCGGGTGATCGCATTTACGGTGTGATTCTTCCGCCGCATGCGAACCTCACCATCGTTGAGTTTTACGTCGAAGCAGTGACGGTCACCGGCAAGATCAGTACCTGGCCGGCGCCGGTGTTGGCCGCATTTGATGGCGCTGGTCCCACCGGGCAAGTGGCCAACGCGTTGTTTCAGGTGGACAACACGCCTTACAGCGGTTTGCACCCGCTCTATCGCATCCTCATGACGGCCGCGGAGAAGGCGGAGCGCGATGCCATCGCCAGCGCAGGCAATCAGACGGACGCGCAGATGAACGCGACGTTGATCACGATCGAGGGCGGAGGGAATGAGTTGCGATACCTATGTGGCATGCGTCCACGGGGCGCAGGCTCGCGCGGCAGTTCGACAGGACGCGCCGTGCCGAACCAACGCGTCAACGTTCCAGCGGACAAAACATGGAAGGGAGTTCGCGCGTTCAACCTGAATTCGCAATACACGCATTCCCAGATTGCCGGCTACGCGCTCGCTTCCCGCGCTGGCCTCACCACCGAATCTGCGCGCGCCGTGAAGGTGAAGATCAACGGCGTGGACAACGCGAATCCCGGTCCGCCGCAGTACGGTCACTACAGCCACACCGAAGCGCCCAATTCAGACTTCGTGGACGCGCACTTTCCAGAGGACGGTGGGGGAAATCTTTATCGCATGAGCACGGGCTCCCATGGTGCCCAGTTGTCTTACCGCGGCTCCGCTTTCACCAGCTACATCAACAACGGCTACATCAAGCAGAACAACAACAGCGAGAACGACTGGAACGACCTGATCAACCTGACATCGGTCCTCACCTTCGCGCCTGATGAAACCTACGTAGAGGACGTGCGGCAGGTTGCCAACGTGGAGGAGTGGATGCTTTTTTTCGCCACCTTCACGCTAAACGAGAGTGAAGAAACCAGCTTTGCCACCGGACGTGGCGACGACTATTCCGCTTACCGCGGCTCGATTGATCCCAGGTTCATGCTCCTGGCGCACGATTGGGACACCATTCTCGGCCAGGGCGACAGTACCGGCAACCTCACTGACAACCTCTT
The DNA here is from genome assembly GCA_035318425.1 of Candidatus Acidiferrum sp. Classification (GTDB taxonomy): domain Bacteria; phylum Verrucomicrobiota; class Verrucomicrobiia; order Limisphaerales; family SIBH01; genus JANNGC01. The sequence goes on from DATHEW010000809.1 coordinate 3,502, forward strand.
CCGCATGGTGCCCGCCGTGACGGGAGACACACATGCCGGCGCCGCGGTGATTCTGAACCGGTTCATGCTTCATCCCGAGTTCGCGCCCATTTACTACGCGACACTCAAGCACATGCTCGAAACGTCATACTCCAACGAGCAAGTCAGCCGAACGCTGGATGAAGTTTTGGGCGGCTGGGTGCCCGGGCCCGTGGTCACGGCCATGAAAACGTTCTCGGCGAACCGTAACGCCTACGTGCGCTCGCAGATCCCCACGAACATCACCGTCAGTTCATCGTTGCCGACTGTCTCTGGATTCCCGCGAACAACGCTCTCCACTGCGACGCTTTTCGGTCGAGCGGATGCCGTTCGCACACGCTCGATTTTGGTGAATGGCTCTCCCGCAAACTGGATCGCGTGGCAGGCGCGTTGGACCAACACGATCGCGCTTCAGCCGGGCATCAACCGCATTCTCGTTCAGTCGCTCGATACGAATGGCGTCGAGTTCGCGCGCACCAATTACGATGTCTGGTTCGACACTGGTGCGAGCACGAGCGTGTCCGGCGCGCTGGCGACTGACACGACGTGGACCGCGGCGAGCGGCCCGTATTTGGTGACGGCCAATCTCACCGTGCCCGCCGGCCGCACACTCACCATCGAGCCCGGCACGACGGTCGAGTTGAATCCCGGCGTCACGATTACGGTGAACGGAAGATTGCTCGCCGAAGGCACAGACACTTCCCGCATTCGTTTCGCGCGAGTTCCGGGCGACAGCAATTGGGGCAGCCTGGATTTTCTGGGCACTGGTGCGATAGAAAGCCGTCTCGCGTATGCGGACTTCACAGGTTGCGCAGGCACCACGATCAACGGCCGTGCGGCGCAGATGCACGTGAACAGCTCGCGCATTTTCATCGATCACTGCACCTGGGCGAACACGCCGTCGCAGACCTACCTTGCCTTTGACGCGAGCTCATTCGTCGTTCAGAACTCGCTGTTCCCGACCTTCGCGTTTTCTCCCGGAGCGCCGACGATGCTTTACGGCACGAATGGCATTCCCGCCGGAGGCCATGGGATTTTTCGCGACAACCTCTTCGGCCGCACTTACGAAACGAGTGATACGATCGACTTCAGCGGCGGCAATCGTCCGGCGCCAATCGTTCAATTCATCGGAAACGTTTTCGACGGGGCAGGGGACGAGCAGCTCAATCTCAACAGCGCTGACGCATGGATCGAAGGCAACATATTCATCCACGTACATCGTGACGCCACGCGCATTGACGATCCATTCGACACGGCGAGCGCGATCTCCGGCAGCGTGAGTGTGACGGGTCAGTATTCTGAATGGACGATCATCAACAACCTTTTCTACGACATCGATCACGCGGTGCTCGCGAAGCAAGGCAATCGATTCACCTTCGTCAACAACACCGTTGCGCACGTGGCAAAGAGCAGTGGAAGTGGGCAGTTGGCTGATATTGCGGCGTTCAATTTTAACGA
>DATHEW010000810.1:0-2056 GCA_035318425.1 Candidatus Acidiferrum sp.
TATCCCGTGAACCTCGGCATGGCGTGCCCGAAGGGTTGGGAAGCCCTCACGCCGCTCGCTGCGCCGGATCGTGCGACCACGCCGCTGTTGCGCAATGAGGCGGGCGAGATCGAGGCGACCGATTGGGATACCGCGTTGCAAGTGTTCACCGTGAGGATGAAGGCGATCCAGGATCAGCACGGCGCGGAGTCCGTGGCGTGGATTGGCACCGGCCAGATCACGAATGAGGAACTCGCGTTTCTTGGCGCGCTCGGGAAATTCGGCATGGGCATGATCCACGGCGACGGCAACACGCGTCAATGCATGGCGACTTCCGTGGTCGCCTACAAAGAGTCATTCGGCTTCGACGCACCGCCTTACACGTACAAAGATTTTGAAGAGTCGGACGTGATCGTACTCGTCGGCTCAAACCTCTGCATCGCGCATCCCATCATGTGGCAGCGCGTGTTGATGAATCAGCATCAGCCCGAGATCATCGTGATCGATCCGCGCCGCACCGAGACCGCCACCGCCGCGACGCAGCATTACGCGATCAAGCCGAAGAGCGACCTGGTGTTGCTGTATGGCCTCGCGCGAATGCTCATCGAGCGCGGGTGGATTGATCGTGAGTTCATCGAGAAGAGCACCAATGAGTTTGGGGAGTTTGAAAGATTCCTCTTCGCTGGTAGGGCGGGCTGTCCTCAGCCCGCCGTGAATGGCGCCGAACGGCGCGGTGAGGACACCGCGCCCTACCAGGCGTTTGATGTTCAGAGCGTCGCAGCGGTAACTGGTATTTCCGTTGAACAGCTTCATCACCTCGCCGAAACGATTCACACCGGCAAGCGCGTTTCGTTCTGGTGGACGATGGGCGTGAACCAAGGTCATGAAGCCACGCGCACCGCGCAAGCGATCATCAATCTTGCGTTGATGACGGGAAACGTCGGACGTCCAGGGACGGGCGCGAATTCCATCACGGGTCAGTGCAACGCCATGGGCTCGCGGCTGTTCAGCAACACGACCAACTTGATCGGCGGCCACGATTTCACGAAGGCGGATCATCGTGAGAAGGTCGCACGAGCGTTGAAGATTCCAGTCGAGCGCGTTCCGCAGCGCGGCAGCATGGCTTACGACCAGATCCTCGATGGCATTGAGGCCGGGAAGATCAAAGCGCTTTGGATCGTCGCGACGAACACAGCGCACTCGTGGATTCAGCAGAAGCGCGCACGTGAGTTGCTGGGTAAGCTCGACTTCCTCGTCGTGCAGGACATGTACGCGAGCACCGAGACGGCGCAGCAAGCGCATTTAGTTTTGCCGGCGGCGGGGTGGGGTGAAAAAAAAGGCACGTTCATCAACTCGGAACGGCGTTTCGGTGTGCTGAAAAAGGTGTCTCGCACGCCGGGCCAGGCGTTGTCGGATTTCCGCATCTTCCAACTCGTCGCGCACTATTGGGGCTGTGCCGAGATGTTCGCGGAATGGACCTCCCCGCAAGCAGTGTTTCAAATCCTGAAACGCGTAAGCGCGGGTCAACCGTGCGACATCACGGGAATTGAAGATTATCGGATGATCGATGAATGCGGCGGCGTGCAGTGGCCGTGGCCGAAGGGGAAAGTAATCGCTAAATCAGTAATCAGTAATCAGTCGGCAAACGATGATAGCGAAACACTGATCACTGATTCACTGATTACTGATTACTCTGCCCCTGCCACCGAGCGCCGACTGTTCGAGGACGGCCGGTTCTATCATTCGGATGGAAGAGCCCGCTTCATCTTTGAAACACCGCGTGCGATGCCAGAACCAAGCTCGCGCGAGTTCCCGCTGATCCTTCTCACTGGCCGTGGCACTTCGGCGCAATGGCACACTCAGACGCGCACGGGAAAATCTGCCGTGCTGCGCAAGCTCGCTCCGGAAAACATCTACGTCGAAGTCTCGCCTGAAGATGCCGCGCACCTCGACATCGAGAGCGGCCAACGCGTGCGTGTGCGCTCGCCACGCGGCGAAGTGATCGCCGCCGCATTCATCACTACGACCGTTGCAAAAGGCCAGGTGTTCATGCCGATGCACTACGCGGAGACAAACA
>DATHEW010000811.1:0-2578 GCA_035318425.1 Candidatus Acidiferrum sp.
CTTGAATCAACTGAACCATCTTGTCGGCCCAACGCTCGGCCCATTTGAACTCGCTGGCCAGAATCACGAATCCCAGCGGGATGAAGACGAATGCCGGTCCCGGAAAAACGACCATGAACAGACCGGCGACGATGCAGATTCCACCGACGACAATCACCACGCCTTTCCTCACAGTTGCAGGCATTTTGTCCAGGCGAAGAAACTGCCGGACCTTGTCGAGAACTTGATGCACGGATAATTCAGCCATCCCGCGCCCAACGTTGTCTCGATGCACTCACCGCGCAAGCGCACGTCTTCAGATCAGCTTCTTCAATCGCGGGTCTTCACTGAGTTTCTTCACCAATTCCTTCACCTTCTGCGACTGACTCTTGTGCGCGAGCAGCACCGCGTCGTCGGTCTGAACGAAGATGGAATCGCGCAGGCCGACGACGGCGATGGGCGTACGGTTTTTCGTGCGTGCGTCGAAGATGATGTTGCGCGCCGCATCGACGTGGATGAAATCGCCGACAGCACAATTGCCTTCGGCATCAGCCTTCAAGTGGCGCGCGAGAGCCGTCCAGGCGCCGAGATCATCCCACTCGAAGTCGCCAGCCGCGCACACGACATTTTGCGCGTGTTCCATTAGCGCGAAGTCGATCGAGATTTTTTTGATGGCGGGATATTCCTTGCTCAACACCTTCGCGAGTTTCGCCGGGGTCTTTGCCGCTTTAAACCAGCGCTGACACGCGTCGTACATCTCAGGCTGATGCTTCTGCAAACCTTCCGTGACCGTCACGAAGGACCAGATGAACATGCCGGCGTTCCAGCGATACTGTCCGCTGTTCACGTATTCAACGGCTTTTTCGTGGTGTGGTTTTTCAACGAAGCGTTCGGCTTTGTAGAAAGTGGTTTTGTATTTCTTCGCGCCCGCAGGCTGCGGCAGTTCGTTCCCAACGTGAATGTAGCCGTAGCCAGTGGCCGGTTCCGTCGGCTTGATGCCGATGGTGACGATGGCCCGACCGCGGCTCGCGAGATCGAAGCAGTCGCTCAATACTTGCTGAAATTTCTTATCGTCAGGAATGACGTGGTCAGCGGGCAACACGGCCATGACACCCGTCGTCGAGCGCGCGCCGACGAGCGCTGCACCGAGGGTGACCGCGGCGCATGTGTCGCGGCCAATCGGTTCGGCGACGACATTGTCCTTCGGCAGTTTCGGCAATTGCTTGCGCACCGAAGGCGCCTGCACCGCATTCGTGATGATGAAGATGTTTTTCATCGGCACGACTGGCAGGACACGATCGACGGCTTGCTGGAGGAACGAGCGCTTGCCGAGCAGCGTGATCAGTTGTTTGGGAGTTTTCTCGCGGCTCACGGGCCAGAAGCGTTCGCCTTTGCCGCCAGCCATGATGATGACGTAGCGGTCTGAATTGTCGGATTTCGATTTCATCGCGGTTGTCGTGCGTCTAGTTGTTGCGTTTACGTCGGAAACATGGCTTGGCGCCTTAAATCTCTGATTCGGCTGTGGAGTTCATCGCATTTTGACACCATTCGCAAGTGAGCGGACGAACTCAGACACAATCGGCACCAGGTCGGCGGAGTGCCCGTGATCGGCGATCTGGCTCACGATAGCACTGCCGACGACGACGGCTTCGGCGGATTGCGCCACGGTTTGCGCCTGGTCCGGATTTGAAATCCCGAACCCGACGGCGATCGGCAGATCGGTGTGCGCGCGGATCTTCGCTGTCATTGCCGCAATGGTGTCTGAAACTTTTTGCTGCATCCCGGTCACTCCTTCACGCGAGACGTAGTAAATGAATCCGCGCGCGCGTTTCACGATCAGCTCGATGCGATCCTCGGGCGTCGTCGGGGCCACCAGGTAGATGTTGCACAAGCCTGCCGCGGTCATGAGTTGTTCGTAATTCTCGGATTCCTCGGGCGGCAGATCGAGCACGAGCAGACCATCGACACCTGCGCGCGCGGCTGCATCGACGAACTGCTGAATGCCGGCTTTGTGAATCAGGTTGAAGTAAATGTAGAGGACGATCGGCACCTGGGATTCGCGCCGAATCGCAGTGACCGTTTCCAAAACTTTCGTCGGCGTGGTGCCGGATTCCAATCCGCGCTGCGCGGCAAGTTGGTTTACCAAACCATCTGCGAGCGGATCGCTGAATGGAACGCCGAGTTCCAAAACATCCACGCCCGCTTTGTCGAAGGCGAGAGCAAGCTGGCGAGTGGCTTCGAGCGTCGGGTCACCGGCGCCGATGTAAACAACGAAACCTTTTTGCCCGCTGGCCCTGAGTTTGTCGAAGCGCTCGACGATTCGATTCATGTGCGGCGGAGATTGCCAACTGAGTTCACGCGAGTCGAGGGCGAGAGCGGTCGTTACGCTTGGTTTAACTTCCACGCGAGGTGCAATCCTTTAAGCGTGAGCAGGGGATCGACGGTGGTGATCTCGGGCAAGCGCCGCGCCATCAACCGCGCGTAGCCGCCCGTGGCGATGACGGGCAGGCGCTTTCCGCCCAACTCACGCTTCAATTCGTGAACCAGTTCGCGAATCAACCCGCGATAGCCATGAACCGCTCCGATCAGCATCGCTTCT
>DATHEW010000812.1:0-2667 GCA_035318425.1 Candidatus Acidiferrum sp.
AAAGCATCGCGCGCGCGCTGAGTTCTCGGAACGGCTCGGTTTCATGTGCTTCGACTTTGCGGAAGCCATGTTTGACTGCGAGTTCGCACATCAGCGCACGCATGCGAGGCAATGTGTTCGCCAGCGTTCCGTCGGAATCGAAGATGACCAATTGATACTTCACCCGGCGCCATCGCAAGGGAGGCGCGCGGCGCAGTCAAGCCAGGGACGGTAAAAGGTGTCCCGGGAAGGGGCGAAGGAAGCGAAGGCGGAGCGCGCGTGTTTGCGAAGCTATTTCTTCCGTATTTTTCTTCGCTTCCTTCGCCCCTTCGCGGGCATCCAATTCACCAGTTGAGTGTGCGGTTCAAAGCAACTCCTGATACGAGAGCCACAGCGCGCGAAAATATTTCATCACGCGCACGGGATCGGTGCTGGCGGGGATTTCCGCGAGGCAATAACCGGTGTACTTCATATCGTTCAGCCGATTGAAAAGTTTGCGGAATGGATAATCCTCCAGGAACAAATCGCGCAGGTGGACGGCGTTGATCTTGTTCTTCACGAGATCGAAATTCTTGTCGAAACCGTCGCCCGCGAGATCGGTTGGATTCGAGTTCCAGCACACGCCGACGCTCGGATGATCCGCCACGTCGATGATGCGCTTGATGTTCGGCAGGAGCGACGTGCCGCTGCCGTGGACTTCGAGGCGGATGACTTGCCCGTGATCCTTTGCGAACACGCCCAACTCGCGCAAGGAACGTCCGATTTGCTCGAGCGTTCTCTCCACCGGCACATCTTTTGGCAAAGCATTGGGGCGCACCTTCACTCCCGTGGCGCCGACCTCCTGCGCGAGCACGATGTAATCCTTTGTCGCGGCAATGTCCTTCTTCAGTTCGGCCTGGTCCGGCGTGTGATAGTCGAAAGCACTGCCGAGCCCCATCAGTTCCACTTTGGAATCTGCGAAACGTTTCCGAACTTCCGCGCGCTGCTCTCGCGAAAGCGTCACCTCCACGCCGTGCTTGTGGCTGGTGCGCAATTCTACACCTTGAAACTTCGCCGCTTCGCAATTCTTGATGATGGTCGGCACATCCCAGTCCTGCGCGAGATTGTATGTGACGGTGCCGAGCTTCATCCGAGGCTGCCGCACGATGAAACTTTTCGCCGGCGCATCTGCCGCGAATGTCTGGTCGCGCGTCATGGCGAGAGCGGTTCCCGCGAACGCAGCAGTTCTCAAAAAACAACGGCGAGTGGTTTTCATTTTCAAGATAAGAACGCGCGGTTCCGTCACTTGTCCAAACCAAAACCTGCGCAATTTCTCGCGTCAACATCCGCGCGGCGCGATAGGCTCCGCGCATGATCAGCCCGCAGAACCGAATGAACCGGCGCAGCTTTGTGCAGCGATCTGCCATCGCGGCAGGCGGCGTTGCGCTTGTGCCTGCGTTATTGCACGCGAAAGAGAAGCCTGCGCAATCGATCCTCTCGATCGCAGAGCTTCCGAAAGGTGCCGCGCCGGAACCGGTCGCGGTCCCGCATTTTCTCGATCGCCTGCACGCGTTCATTTGGCGCAATTGGCCGCTGGTGCCGATCGAGAGAATTGCGGATGTGGTGGGCGCCAATTCCGCGGACATCGTGCGCATCGGCCGTTCGATGGGACTGCCCAAACCGCCGCGCATCACGCGGTCACAGCAGCGCCGGTCGTACATCACTGTGATCAAACGCAACTGGCATCTATTGCCTTACGAGCAGTTGCTGATGTTGCTCGGCTGGACGCCAGACGAGATGGCTTATGCGTTGCGCGAAGATGATTTTCTCTACATCAAGCTCGGCAGTCTGAAGCCAGCTTGCGCACCGCTGAAATTCTCGCCGCCCGGAGAAGCGGCCACACGTAGCGCTGGCGAAATCGCGCGTGTGCTGCGCGAGGAATTCCCTGATGGTCTGCCGCCGATGGAGGAGCCGCTGTTCGAGTTCGTGAAAGAACTTTCGGCTGTGCCGCCCTCGCGCCTGATTGCACGCGCCCCAAGCAGCTCGCCACGTTTTTGTTATTCGTATTTCGCGCTCTATGGCGATCCGTTGATCGAGACGGATGCTGATCCTTATCCCGACGGCTATCTCGCACGGCTCGCGCAATCCGGCGTCAATGGCGTGTGGCTCCAAGCCGTGCTCTACAAACTCGCGCCCTTCCAGTGGGACAAACAGCTCAGCGCACGTCATGAAGAGCGATTGCGCAATCTGCGCCAACTCGTCGCTCGCGCGCGCAAGCACGGCATCGGCATTTATCTCTACTTGAACGAGCCGCGATCCATGCCGCTGCGCTTCTTCGAGTCGCGTCCGGAGCTGAAGGGCGCGGTGGAAGGGGACCACGCCGCGCTTTGCACCAGCGCGAGACCCGTGCAGAAATATCTACGTCATTCCATCGCGCACATTTGCCACGCCGTGCCGGAGCTGGCCGGGTTCTTCACCATCAGCGCTTCGGAGAATTTCACCAACTGCTGGTCGCATGGTGCGGGTAAGAAATGTTCGCGTTGCGGCGAACGGTCCGCCGCTGACGTGATCGCTGAAGTGAATCGCGTGATCCATCAGGGCATTCGGGACGCATCGAGCAAGGCGCGGCTACTGGCCTGGGACTGGGGTTGGAACGACGCGTGGGCGGCGGATGTCATCCGCCAGCTTCCCAGGGAAGTTGCGCTGATG
>DATHEW010000813.1:0-3423 GCA_035318425.1 Candidatus Acidiferrum sp.
ACGTTGGCCCATTCCTTCCACAGCCAATATACCGCTTCATCCCCACGCGGTCCTTCATTGAGATTCGTTTCCGTGTGCATGACCGGGAGCAAGTAGCGCTCGTAATACTGTCGCGTGATCTCGTCGTAGCCGAACACTTCCCCGCTTGGGCGAGTGCCGCCGTCTTCGGACACCCGATGCTCGTTGGTCACGTAGTAGTCGTTTCCCATGATGCAGTGGTGCTTGAGATTGTGTTTGAGGAAGAAGTGGTACTCCTCACGCGTCATCCCGTTATCCATGAGAAACTCGTACATCTCGGAATCGACGCGGCGGCCGTAATTCAAATCGAGCGAGAGGAAGCGCTTCGCGTTCATAATCTCGGCTGGTTGAATGGCGCGTGGATTCTCCGCGTGGAAATACTCCGATGATTCGCTCTGAATGAAAATGGCGTCAGGCCGCACTTTCAGGATGGCGTGCATGGCGAGCACGTTTGCTTTCACCAAATGTTTCAGCGCCGTGACGAACGCGCGCTCGCTTTGCAGTTGCTCGTTCCACCAACCAAACGACGCCGAGAAAATGGCGCAGACGAACATCTCATTCACCGGCGTGTAGAGCTGAATCCACGGATTGCGCCGCGCGAAAGCGTCCGCGTATTGCGCGAAGAGTTCAGGGAAATCCGGGTTTTGAAAATTGCCCAGCCAGTTCGGCACGCCGAAATGGCAGAGATCGACGATCGGTACGATGTGCCTCCGCCGCAATTCACCAAACGTTTGGTCCGAGAAATCCCAATCGTAGTGGTCCTCGTTGAGCCACACCCGATGCAACGGCACGCCGTAGCGCAGAAAGTGCAGCCCCAATTCCTGCACGCAATCGAAATCGTCGCGCCACCGTTTGTAGTGGCCGCACTTCTCCATCTCATCAATGCGCACCCGACCGTTTTGAATCGTCGGACTGCTGTTCTCAACCCCCGTGGCGAACATGAACGCCGGAACCATGGGTTAAGGTGAGCTACCAGAGACGAAGTGCAAATGCTGGCGAAGGTTGCCTTCAACTTTGGTGCATGTTCCATTCGTGGCCGGATGCCGTCATCGTGGTCATCCCGTGCGACGCTGAACTGCGTTCACTTCGGTGATTGCACATTTTGCTCGCATGGTACTAACAGATCTCGCCATTGCCGAAGAAGCGCTTTCGCTCTCGCCCGTTGATCGCTCCGGTTTGGAGCGAGAGCGAATGCTTGTTCATCACAGTGTGAATTGAGTCTGTTCTTCCTTGGATCAAATGCTCAGCGCGTGCGTGGCGTCAGTGACAGCGGTCTCGGCTGGCGGAAATGGATAACGCATCAAAGCGATGCGCGGCGTGAGTTGCACCGTTCGTCGTTCCTGAAGCCGACCTGTCCACCTGCGAAAACGGAATTACCGGAGTGATCTGAACGTTCCTGACAGCAGGCCTGGCGGCGTCGGGTAACACCCCATACAAGGATGACGGGCTACCATGCTATATACGGATCTTGGTAAACAGGAAGCGAGACTATTATCAATACGATCACTCAAAAACAACTTAACCAGGCGATGAAAGAGAGTTTGATCGGCCTGATCATCGCGACTGCCACCCTGCTCCTTCACACGGATGCAGCGGCGGCGCAGCCCACGATCATGCACTTGAACTTCAAGAGGAGCATGACCACCGATGACGGGGTTGGGAATGCAAACGATCGAGGCAGTGTGGAAGAAACGGCCACGCGACGAAACTCAATTAGCAACCAACGGCTTGCGATTTCCCTCGCGAACCTCGAGCCAAACACCACGTATCAATTCGTGGCGCTGCTCGGTGATGACGCCAATCAAAAGAGTGTTGGCGAATTCAGCACGGATAATCGCGGTGCTTACAAAGTTCTTTATGTAAAGAACGGCAAGAACGGAACACCTCGGGGTGGCGCCACGTTCCCGTTGATCCTGGATCCGCTTTGCAACGTGCGTGAACTGAATGTTCTGAACACCAACTCGGAATTGGTCCTTCGCGCAGTGTTGACGAACCCGAATAAAGGCCCGTATTCGATCAAAGGGCCGCTGAAGAAGACGGGGTTTGCACCTGCTGCCGCCGGGAATTTCCAAATTAGGGAAACACCGCTGTCCACCCACTTCCGATTGACCGCGTCGGGCCTGACGGCGAACTCGGATTACGTATTGTTCATTAATGGAACCGCGGTTCAGACGAACACAGCGGGCCGCAAAGGTAAGCTAGGTCTGATCGCGCTTCCCGCAGTTGTGCCGAAGGGCCTGGATATCCATTCACTCGCACTGACCGACAGCACGGGAGCAAACGTTATTCTCCATGATGAAGGATTCGGTATTCCCTGCTCTACTTCAGTTGTGGGCACGATCCCCCTGGGAGCAGCCGCGAATTTTGCGGTGCTTGCGGGAGCAACAGTGACCAGCACCGGAAACAGCGATGTGACAGGGGACGTGGGCGTGTGGGCCGGTTCGGCCGTGAGCGGGTTTCAGGGAGTGTTACCCGGAGGTCCGGGAGTGGTTCACGGGACCATCCATCCTGGCGATGCTGCGGCGCAGATCGCCCAAGGTGATTTGACCACCGCCTACAACAATGCCGCTGGAAAAACATTGGCTCCGGTGGACGTGGCCAACGCGGATCTCGGCGGACAAACCCTGGTTCCGGGTCTCTATAAATCGACTGGCACTCTTGCACTCACCGGAACCGTCACTCTCGACGCTCGAGGCGATGCGAATGCTGTTTTCATATTCCAGATCGCATCGTCATTGGACACCGCAAGCGGCAGCCAGGTGGTGCTGAGTGGTGAAGCCAAAGCGGCGAACGTTTTCTGGCAGGTCGGAACCTCAGCCACTTTGGCAACCACCACTGCCTTCAAAGGAACCATCATGGCAGATCAGTCGATCACGATGGCAACTGGCGCGACGCTCGAAGGCAGAGCCTTGGCCCGAATCGCAGCGATCACATTGGATGCCAACGCAATCACGCTTCCTACCCCATAAGGGCATGCGGAACAGACGGCAAACAACCAACAGCTAACAACATTATGGCAAAGAAAACCAGAGGCACACGGATGGCCGCAGCAGTTAAACGCGCCGCGAAATCACCAGGTGGAAAAGGGTTGGTAAAGAACCGTCCCGCAGGCAAAAAAATCATGGGAAGTTGAGCCCTTCGCAGCTCGGTCGCCCAAAGGATCCGAACAAGAAACTCAAAGAAGCACCGGGCTTCTTTGAGTTTTTTTATTTCCTCGATCGTGCTCGTATCAGTCGAGTTCACCCATCTTGCCGAGTTGGTAGTCCTCGAACGCTTGCTGAATTTCGGCGCGGCTGTTCATCACGAACGGGCCGTGACCGACGACCGGCTCCGCGATCGGTTCACCGCTCATGACGAGCAGCTTCGGCGCAAGGAAGTTCAGTCCGCCGTGGTGGATGGCTTCGT
>DATHEW010000814.1:0-3416 GCA_035318425.1 Candidatus Acidiferrum sp.
TCGAAGCCATAAATAATGCCATTCCCGCCGCAGAAAAAAATTACCGGCTTTCCTTTCACCGCGCCCAGGGACGGCGCGCTCCACGTGCAGTGAAAGATGTTTGGCGCGATTCCCTCGCCGTCGCGCGCGAGATATTCACCCGTGCCCTTGTCGAAGACGACGAGACTCGGTGCGTCCGGGGTGCGGATCTTTCGATGGGTATTGTCCACTCCCGTGCCGCTGTTGAGGTAAAGGTGATTGCCGTAAATCAGGATCGAACTGTGCGCTGCGTCGTGCGACCAGATGCCCGCGCTCTTCGTGAGGTCGAACGACCAAATGATGTCCGCATCCAGCGCGTCCGGCTCGCGAATCGTCTCACGCATCTTCTCGATCGCCACTTTGTCCGCAGCCTCGAACGGACCTTCCTTCGGAATCATTTGTGCCACCTCGTCCTTGAATGGTCCGTCATTTCCATTCGCCATTCCACGCGCGTCGAGACACATCAATTCGCCGCGGCTGCTCACGATGTAAACGCGATCCCCTTCCACCGTCGCTGGCGACGAGATGCCCGCATTCGGCCAATCGTGATAACGATCCTCCTCGCGCTTCGGCACCACGAGTTGCCACAGGAGCTTGCCGGTCTTCTCCTCAAAACACATCAACACGCCACGATCTCCCTGGTGTTTCGGATCGCGCGGCTCACGATTGTTCGTGCCGATGTAAACGCGCCCGCCCGCAATCACCGGCGTCGAATGCGTTTCGTTCCCCAGCTTCGCGGTCCATTTAATGTTCTTGCCGCTTGCGGGGTCGAACTCCGCTGGCAAACCGCGCTCGGTTGAAACCATGTTGCGCGACCAGGCCGCGCCCCACTGCGGTGCGTCAGCAGCGCGCAATGAAAAGCTCAGCAGTATCAGCAGAGAGACACGAGAGAACATGCGGGGATTTGACCTGACGCTCGGGCTTCCGTCGAGACAGCAGCACGGGCGCACGCGTTATCCCATCATCACAGCCACTGCGAGTTGTTCACACCACTTCACTCTAATGATGCGTGCCATCGCAGCTTGTCAGCCTTAGTGTCCCGTCGATGCGCATCCTCATCGTGGAAGATGAGAGGAAAACCCGAGAGTATCTCAGTAAAGGACTCACGGAGCACGGCTTCGTGGTCGATGCGGTCGCTGATGGTGACAGTGGCTTGAACCTCGCGAGGTCGGACTCATACGACTTGATCATTTTGGATGTGATGCTGCCTGCGCGCGACGGCTGGAGCGTGCTTGCCGGAGCGCGCAGCGCCGGGGTGAAGGCGGCGGTGATCTTTCTGACGGCGCGTGACCCGGTGCCAGACCGGGTGCGCGGATTGGAACTCGGAGCGGATGATTATCTCGTGAAGCCGTTTGCTTTCAGCGAACTCCTTGCACGCATCCGCACCGTGCTCCGTCGCGGACCAGCGCGCCAGGTGGATGTCTTGCATGTGTCCGACCTGGAGGTTGATTTGATTCGGCATCGCGCCGTTCGCGCCGAAAAGGCCATCGACCTTTCGCCCAAGGAGTTTTCCCTGCTCTCCTTGCTGTTGCGGCGCACTGGCGAAGTGTTGTCGCGCACGCTCATTGCGGAGCACGTCTGGGACATGAATTTCGATAGCGACACCAACGTGGTTGACGTCGCAGTGCGGCGTTTGAGGCAGAAGGTGGACGATCCTTTCGCGCGCAAGCTGATCCACACGGTGCGAGGTATTGGTTATGTTTTGGAAGAACGCGGGTAAGCCACACCCGGTGCGCGCGTCATGGTCGATCGCCAGCCGGATGACGGTGTTTTATATCGTCGGCGCGAGCGCCGTTCTATTTCTGGCCACGCAATCTCTTTACTGGCAGATGGCGCACGCGCTGCGGCAGGACAATGAAGAGTTTGCGGAAGGAGTTGTTGAAACCATCAAGTTGATCATGAGTGAACACGGCGCCGACGCGCGGTATCTCGCGGTCGAAGTCGAGACCGAGAGCAAAGTTCGCGATCGCCATCGTTACTTTGCTCGGATCAGCGGTCCCGCAGGCATCGTTGTTATTGAGACCAGTGGCATGGACGAAGCGACTCCCCCCGCCAACAGTCCTTTATGGCACAAGACTCACACCGCTCTCGCCCGGCGTTGGAATCCGCGAGAAAACAGCTTTTACAGGCTGATCTCGTCTCTCCATCAGTTGGACGGGAAACCTTACGAGATCCAGTTGGCAATCGATGTCTCGACGACGGAAGGAATCCTGCGCCAGTACGCGCGCAAGATCGTGATCGTGTTGCTCTGCGGCGCAGTCGCTTCGGCTTTCATCGGTCTGGTGATGGTCCGGCTTTCGTTGCGTCCGCTCGCTCGCATTACCGACGCGGTGCAAAGAACAAGCGCAGCGCAGCTTCATGAACGAATCGCGGGCCGTAATTGGCCCACGGAACTCGCCATGCTCGCATGCGCGTTCGATGACATGCTGGCTCGGCTTGAAGACTCCTTCACTCGCCTGACCCAATTCTCTGCCGACCTGGCACACGAACTTCGCACGCCGGTGAACAACATTCGTGGCCAGTCCGAAGTCACTCTCTCACGGACCCGCGATGCCACGGAATACCGCGAAGCGCTCGCATCTAACATCGAGGAAACGGAACGGCTCACACGCATCATCGAAAGCCTGTTGTTCCTGGCGCGATCGGAACATGCCGGAAACGAACTGACGTTGTCGGATCTCGATGCCCAAACTGAGGTTCGTAGCGTCGTGGAATATGTCGAGCCGATGGCGGCTGAGAAGACTGTCTCCACTACTGTGACCGGCACTGCTCGAATTCGGGCGGACAGTTCCCTGCTTCGCCGCGCCCTCAGCAACTTGTTGCTGAACGCGATCCGCCACACGCCGTCTCACGGGCGCATCATCGTCCATGTCAGTGAAAGTGATAATTTGGTACGCATCAGCGTTTCCGATTCGGGCTGTGGAATCGCCGCGGAGCACTTGCCGAAGATTTTTGACCGCTTCTATCGGGCCGATCCATCACGTACCGGCAATCCCACGAATGCCGGATTGGGACTGGCCATTGTGAAATCGATCGCGGAGTTGCACCACGGCACCGTAACCGTCGAAAGCGAAATCGGACGAGGCAGTGTCTTCACTCTTAGTTTCCCGCGAGCCGCGGGATGACAACATTGTAATCTTGCAGTCATCTTGCCGACAGGAGGCGTCAGTCATGTTGGCCTCGATGACAACACCTCTGTCGCAAACATCTCCTTCGAGCGAACTCGACCGCCAACCCATCACATACTCCGGCCGTGTACGATACACGCCAGTTGCCGCCGCACGGTATCAAAGGCGCAAGGAGGGCAAGCACAACGCCGAGATGGCACTCGTTGAGCAAGCTGTCTCACAGGTGCCGATCGGCACCGTGCTCGATGTCCCATGTGGAGGAGGGCGTGT
>DATHEW010000815.1:0-2990 GCA_035318425.1 Candidatus Acidiferrum sp.
CTGCGCGACGGCTTGATACTCGGACTCGCTCGCGACGCCCGCGTTGACCGCGGACATCATGGCGTTCCAATCATCTTTGCTGCCGTCCGCGACGGCGGCGTTGAAGATCGCGTCGTCACCGACCAGCACGTCCCAGTCGAAATCATTCCCGCCGACGTGCTCGGCCATAAATGCAGAATCGAGACGCTCGGAAGGATTGTAGATACCCCAATACAAACCGTTGATGTAGAGGTGAACCCACGTGCCGTGACCGGCCAGCCAGCCCATGTCGCCATGAGTGGCCTTGGCAAAACCATCGCGCAGGTAGCTGCTGTTTTCCGGACGGTAGCGTTGCCCGCGCACACTCTCGCCGCTGGCGCCGGTGAAAACCGTCGAGTCCGAATACCGCGATGGCCAGCCATCCACGAACCCGCCGGCGCGCAGAATGATGTTGTCGAATTCGTCCACGTTGCCGGGGAACCAATCGTAACCCAGTTTCGTGGGACCGTATTCGCCCTTGAAGAGCAGCCGGAAGGAATGCTTGGGCGTGCGCGCGTTATCACGGCTGGCGTTGCCTTGCATGCGCAACGCGCAGTTCACGGCGAACGCAGTCTTGCCATTCGCGCCTTCCGGCAAAATCAATTCAGCACTCGCGGCGCGTTCCCAATCCTGTCCCGAGTCGAAGTCATGCGTGCTCGTCGGATGCGTGTATATGCCGCGCGTGTTCCCCCACAGCCCATCGAAGTCTGTCACGATGCTGAGGACCGGGATCGAGCGCAGATCGTTGCTTAGTGTGGTGCCGTAAAATGGATGATTCACCAAGTTGGAATCCATTTCGTAATCGGCCGGGTAGCTCCCTTGAACCCACACCGCCGGATAACCCGGAATGTTGTTCGATTGCCGCAACACGTCGCGCAGAAAGATGTAGCTGTGCGTGTCCACGCCGCTGGGAATCCAGCCCGGAGCAAAGGCCTGCGCCCGAACGAAGCTGTTGCCAGTGATGTTAATGGGCGCCGAATAAAGCGAACCACTTGTCGGCGACGGTTCACCGCCGTTCGTGGTGAAGTAAATCGTCGCGCTGGCCGTCGCGCTGGTGATGGAGAGCGAGAACGGAGCATCGTAAAACCCTCGATCCACACTGAACTTCGTGTCTGGCACCACGCCGAAATAGGCGATGCCGTTGGACGTCCCGGGCGTTGATGGACTGTAGAACGCATTCGTCGCGGGTGGCGTCAGCACCCCGATCAATTGCGGCTCGAGGAAAAAGTCACCGTTGTCCGCGCTCAAGTTCAAGCCCTGCACCGCGAGCACATTCGTTCCCATCGTGAGCAACCCGATCGCGAATGAGATGGCGATGTCTTCCGCGACTGCCGCGGAATGGGGCGCAGTGGCAGTTGAATTCCAATCGACCGTTTCCGGCGCATGGCGTCGCGCGACCTCGGTGCCGTTGAGATAGGCCACGAAGCCGCCATTGTATTTCACGCGCAACGTCATCGAAGCCAGGCCATTCGTGCCGCTGACGCTGAACGGAAAGCGCGTGTACACGGACGCGTTGTTGTTGAACATCGACGCAAGGTTGCCAGACACCGTGGAACCGGTGAACGGAGCGAGCTGCAGGCCATTCAAAAACACGCCGTGCGACGTCCCGCCGCTGCGCCGTCCTTCGACGGTCAAACCACCGGTCGGGGAAGATGTCAGGGCGCCGCCGAAAGTGTCCTCGGTGTCGCGCGTTGGGACCACGGCGCCATCGAACGTGAAGCCATTGGTGATGTCCCGCGTCACGCCACTGGCCGTTTCGATCCAGTCCGAAACGCGAGCGCCGCTGCTGCTGTTGTCGTACGACCAAACCGTCAGTTGATAATTGGTGTTCGGGGTCAGCCCCGTGATCTGAATGCGCGCTCCGTTCCCGTTGGTCTGGCCGGTTACGAAAATAAAGTCGTCGTAAATCTGGTCCAGCAACAGCGTCGCGGTTTGTGCTGGCACCGCGCGGTCGCGGTCGTCCAGCACGCCGCCGCTCAATGCCGAGAGCTGGACCGTGATTGCCCCGAACGTGCTGGGATTCGCGTTCAAGGTCATGGTGCTGAATCCCGTTTCCGTATTGGCAGCGCCGGCTTCGCCACCGGTCCTGGTGTTGAAATCCACGCTCAGCACCGGCGCTCCCGGCGCTGGCCCACTGTTGAAACGGAGTGGCGGCGTTGTGTTGCTCCAGGTCGATGCGTCGAAGCCGGGCATCGTCCACGTCAAGCCGAGCGAGCCGTTTGCCGGCACCTGCGAGCGTGTCATGGCATCTGCGTACAACAACATTGCAGACGGCGGAATCGTCGAGACAGGTCCGAAAGAAACATTGCGATGTTGTGGCGGATAGCTGAATGCGCTGACGATCAGTCCGTTCGAGTCCACCAGCGCAAGGTAGCCTCCGTCCTCGTTCAACTGGAAGTTCGCGTGCAACTCCCCGCCATTCGTCGCGCGGTCTTTTCCCGAAGCGAACACGATAAGAAAACTGTTCTCCGCCATGTTCGTAGGCGGGAACGTCCACTTCGTGAGGTTCGTAATGTTGTCGGTCAGATGCCAACCGGCGAGACTGGCCGGCGAAAAACCGTTGTTGTGCAGTTCGATCCAATCGGGTGAGTCGATGTCGCTGTCGCGCAACCCGCCATCGTTCTGCGCCAGGAACTCGTTGATGACCACGGCGGCTTTCGCTGGCGCGCAGCCCAACAGCACGGCCACGAGCGCCGCCAACCAAAATTTCTGCATAAGCTTCATTCGTTCACTCGGTGAAATGCATGTGAGCGCGTCGGCTGAGCTGTTGCTGGGTAACAGCCGTCGCGGCAGGCGCGGACGCGGGCACAGACAGTTACACGTGCTTTCATGTTTGTTCTTTTGGGAGACGTAAACGGTGTAGCACGCATCAATTCTCGCGCACAAGGAAGGATGCGGTAACGAAGCGGAACTCAGGGCAGATCGCCGCAAAGAAAAAGTCGAGAGCGGTAAATCCAGCTCTCGACTTGCGA
>DATHEW010000816.1:0-3384 GCA_035318425.1 Candidatus Acidiferrum sp.
CGGCGGCGCTACAGCCGACGGGGGGCAAGGCTATCGGGCAGCCCTCTACGGTGCAGTGGGCACTTTGTCGGATGACTCATCACTCTCAATTCTAGCGAGTCCGGTAACCGCAAGTACTTGGGTGCCTCTCCGAACCGGTGCTGGTGCGGGATATATTAACATTGGTGGAGATACAGGACGTATCTTTCCATCCGGAGGTCCTGCCGCCGCTGTTACTGTGCAGATTCGCGCATGGCAAGGAACCTACGGTACTTATGCTGAAGCTTTAGCGGCGGGTGCACCGACTGGGAAATCTAACTTGGTTCCATTGGTCACGAATACCGGTGGAGCTGATCCTTCTAAGCCTCCGATGATTGGTTTGCAACCGTTTGCGATTGGGGTCATTCCTGAGCCGTCGAGCATAGCACTTGGTCTGCTAGGACTCGGCGCCTTGGCTCTGATCCGTCGTCGTAAATAGGCATTGTTCTTCACTTCAAAAAGCCGTCTCTTAGGAGGCGGCTTTTTTATTTTATTCTAGGTAGACTGGACGAACAACGGCTCCCCAGAAGGGAGATTATCACTTTTCACAAGTGGAGTTGACTTGGCGATGCGCTGCCCGTAAATCTTTGCGCCGCTCGTGTGGCGCGTTCGTCTATCGGCTAGGACGGAGCCCTCTCAAGGCTCAGAGACGGGTTCGATTCCCGTACGCGCTACCATTGAGAGAGTTGAAGGTTAAGGGTTTTCAAGTTCGACATTGATTTCATAGTGCTCCTCGTTGCCAAACCTGCAACCTTCAACCTGTAACTTTCAACGACAGCAAAATGCGCCCATTTCAAATCATCTTCAACCCCACCAGTGCCGCAGAGCTGGCCCGCATGCCGAAGGAGCTTCAGTTGCTTATTCTGGGTGAATTTCGTGGCTTGCCGCAGGAAATCATCAGCACGGAGTTGGAACGCTTCGGGAAGTTGGAACGCAGCGGCAAAACCCTTCACCGCTTTCGCATCGGCGACTACCGCATCTATTTCGAACGTCACGAACTCGGGGTGGTGGTGCATCGAATTCTAAGCCGGAACACGCTAAAGGACTTCTTGTTCCGTTCCAGCCTCCCCGTTGCGGAAGACGAAGTCCTGCAAGAAAATCCAAAATTCTGGGAGATGATCGAGACCAGCCGCCCCGCGAAGCACTGAAGAGTTGAGAACCGCGGAATACGCGGAAGGAGAAGAAGACGAAAAATCCGATTCCGCGTATTTCGCGGTTTATCCGCCGACGTCCTCCCCGAGCTCGACGTTCCAATACGCCAGATCGAGGAAGTGTTTCCAGCTATCGTGATGAGTCCCAATGCTGACCTGCACGAACGGCCTCCACTTCGGCCGCTTCGGTTTGCGGATCAGGCGAAGTCCCGCCTCCACCGGAGTGTGGTTGGCCTTTTTCGTGTTACAGACAATGCAGGAGCAGACGATGTTTTCCCACGTCGTGGGTCCCCCGCGATCCTTCGGGATTACGTGATCCAGATTCAGGTCGCGGCGATCGAAGATTTTCCCGCAGTATTGGCACGTGTTGCGATCACGTTCGAAAATGTTGTGGCGGGTAAACTTCACTTCTTTCTTCGGCATCCTATCGAAGAGTGAGAGCAGGATCACACGCGGAATCCGGACCTTGAACGAAATCGTGTGAATGCTTTCCGGGTGAGGCGCCTGTTCCGACAAGTCCCGCCACTGGGTGAAGTTGAACGTCTGGAACGAGCCGTCGTCCGAATTCAGCACCACATGCGCGTGTCCTTCGAAGAGAAGTGTGAGCGCGCGGCGAACGGTGCAAACGTTCACTGCTTGCCAAAGCCGGTTCAGCACCAGCACGTGTTGATTCAGGTATGAGCTCATTTGGGCCCGTGTGGCAACGGCGCGGAACTTATCACACGCCTCAGAAAAGTGTCAATTCGTCCACCGCAACACGAAGTGCGATCCAAACTGATGGACACCGTTGTCAAACTCGAATTGCCGCCATTGGTCGTGAGCTACTACGAGATGATGACGCGCGAAGTGTCGAGGCGTTTTGCGCGTTGGACGGCACGGTGTCACCGAAGGAAAACCGGTTCATCCAATATCTTGTTCGGCAAATCGGTACGATCAGCAACGAGGCGCGCGGTCACAGTTCAACGAATGTTGCGGAAAGGAGAAGAACTCGATCGCGTCCTCGCGGAACTCGACGAGTTGGTCGGCATCGCCAGTGTGAAGGAGAAGGTGCGGCAGACCGCAAACTTCGCGAAGATGCGTGTGGCGCAAGGTCTTCAGCCGATTGCCAGCAGTTATCACTCGGTTTACACGGGCAATCCTGGCACCGGTAAGACGACCGTCGCGCGGCTGATGGGGTGGGTGATTGCCGCGGATTAATGTTTGGCGCACGGTGTCGCCTGCCATTACGCCAGCAGCTTCTCGACAACTTCGCCGTGAACGTCCGTGAGCCGGAAGTCGCGGCCCTGGAACCGATACGTGAGCTTTTCGTGATTCAACCCGAGCAGATGAAGGATCGTGGCGTTGAGATCGTGGACGTGGACCTTGTCTTTCGTGGCATTGAAACCGAGTTCGTCTGATTCACCGAGCGTGAGCCCGCGCTTCACGCCGCCGCCGGCGAGCCAATAGGTGAAACAGTTCGGGTGATGGTCTCGTCCGTTGCTGCCGCCTTGTACCATTGGTGTGCGGCCGAATTCACCGCCCCAGACCACGAGCGTATCTTCGAGCAAACCGCGTTGCTTCAAGTCTTTTACAAGTGCAGCGCTCGCCTGATCAGTGTTCTTACAGTTCTTCTTCAGGTCACCGACGAGGTTGCCGTGCTGGTCCCATGACTCGTGGAAAATCTGGACGAAGCGCACGCCGCGCTCGACCAGACGCCGTGCGAGCAGGCAACTGTTCGCGTAAGAGGATTTGCCGGGCTCGGCGCCGTACATGTCGAGGATGTGCTTGGGCTCTTTACTGATGTCCATCAACTCAGGCGCGCTCGATTGCATTCGATACGCCATCTCGAACGAGTTGATGCGCGTCTTGATCTCGGGATCGCCGACAAGATCAAAATGTTTCTGGTTCAGCTTGCTCACCGCATCGATCGTGTCGCGCTGCATCTCGTCATCGACGCCTTTGGGATTGGAGAGATACAGTACCGGATCGCCGACGTTGCGAAAGGGGGTGCCTTGATAGACTGACGGAAGAAATCCCGCGCCCCAGTTCGATGAACCGCCGCTCGTTCCTTTCTGTCCGGTGCTGAAGACTACGAATGAAGGCAGGTCGCTCGCTTCGCTGCCAAGTCCGTAGCTCACCCATGAACCGATGCTCGGCCTCCCGAACATCTGCGAACCGGTGTTCATGAAAATTTGCGCCGGCGCGTGGTTGAAGGCGTCCGTGTGCATCGACTTCA
>DATHEW010000817.1:0-3153 GCA_035318425.1 Candidatus Acidiferrum sp.
GTTTGCCCAACCGCGTACGCACATTCGTTGACTTTGCAGGACGGGAACTACCTCGATTTATAAATGAACTCTGCCTGACCTGATGCTGCGGACGTCTTTCGGTCCCGAAGGTACCGTCACTGACACGAGGAACGAAGCGAAAACTCTTTTTCCATTTACCCCTCCTGCAGGCTTTCACGGGCGCGGGCGTTTTTTCGTCTCTTGATGCCGGGTTGGTTTTTCCTGTTCGAGCAGAGCGGCCCGGTTCTCGCCTGACATGGCCATCCCGCCCGACTTCGTGGCGCCCGCTTTAAGCACGCACAAACACAGTATTTGGAATAGTTTTTAGAGCGTGAAAGTTGCGGAGGCGTTCCACCAACATAGGCGATAGCGTCGGTCCAGCTACCAAGAGTAAAACCGACTCGGTAGTTTGAACGTCGGCGCAAAGGACGTGTCCGAAATGCAGATCCTCAATGCGGGTCGATAAAGGCGCAGGCGATTCAACTGCGATGCTCGGCAAGGAAATGTCAAAGCATTTGGTGACACGCCGTACTATATCGGCATCGAACTCCTGGTCAGCTTGTAGCATTTGAAGCAGGGCAGCGGCTTTGCTGACTCCTTTAGCATCAAGCTTCACGAGGTTGCCCAACACCTTGATAATGCGGGCGCCAATGGGAATGGAGTCGACTACGCTTTGAACCGTAGTAGTGCTGGCGAGGCAATTGGCTTCTTGCAACCGTATTATTTTCCAATCAATAAGATTGGTGGATGCCTCCATTAGATAGGTCGCGTTAGCCGGGTCGGTAAAACTCGACTAAAAATTTCCATTGGTCAGGCCGCGAACCGATCAAAAAGTGGGGAATGAAGAAGATTTTGTCGTCTCCGTACGCCGTTCCAAGGCTGTTCGAAGCAACCCCGCGAAAGTGATACATGACGGCTTGTGGCAATGTGAAGTTTCCATGTTGATCGTCGTGCCCCTTTGAACCATGCGCTGGTCGGCAATCCAGTTGGATTCGCACTGCCGGTCAGCGTGGCACGGGGAGGCTCGTTGTTGGTTGCGGCGAGAGTCACCGCGCGTTGTAGATTCATCAATAGATCGTTGGTGTTAAACTGCGCCGCTGCAAAGGTGAACGCACGCGCTTCGTCAATAGTGCCGTTATAAAATCCCCCCCGTCGGTTGTCCGGGAATTTCAGATTTATCCCGAATCCGCTCAAAAGAGCGGTCATGGCACCTCGCCACCGATCGACTACGATGTGGTTTTTTGCGGGTAGTGGCACATAAAAGGAACGATTGCCTAGCCGCAAATGGCTTTGTGTGGACAACGAGACGTAGTCTTTCAATGATCGTGGGTGTCGAGGTGGGAGCAATTACGTCAACGCTTTAGCGCGAGGGGTGGCCAGCCAGCGCTGGATGCGCTGCTGGCGCAGGCTGATTCCACACATTCCTTACCTGAGCGCGTGGCGTGGGCGGAGGATTTGATTGCCTGGGTGCGTCGTCGGACGCCGGAAAAAAGTCTGCGCCCGTTGCTTCAGATTCTCGAGCGGCAGCCTGAGGCGCGGTTGCGCGTGGCGCAGACGTTTCGTTCGCTCGTCCACGATACCGAGGCGCTCGATCTGTTCGCGGACACAGGCATCCCGCGACGAGTCGCTTTCAGTCATGAGGCGCTGGCGGTGTCCTAATTTCAGCAATTTAGGACACCGCCGAGGCGCTTGCGCGGTTGACGGCGCGAATCCTGCCCGCCGCACCCACTACTCGCGACCTGGGGGATATTTTTGACCGGCTGTTTTCGCACGCGGGCGATGGTGATTGGCTGGAAAGAATCGATGCCGAACTCGCTGCGGAGATTGTCAGCTTGTTTCATCATGGCGAAGCAGAGAACGAAAGCGGTTGGAACTCGCTCCACGCCGATCTGGAAGACGCGATGGTACAACTCGCAGCTCGGGTTCGCGTCACGGGTTCATTGCGCGAAATGCGTTGCCGCCTCGTCAAACCCACTTTTCGCGAACTCCCATTTCAAAGACTGGCCCCGGCGGTGGAATCCTTGTTCGAGCGCGGTGCCCATTCTGCGATCGAGGAATTCACGGCGGAGTTGAACCATGTGCGCGGCGCGGCAGATGCGTGCGATCTCGCCGTGGATGAGATTACGAAACAACTCGAGGCCTCCGGCGTGAACGTGGGCCTGGTTTATGATCTGGAACGCATCCGTGCGCAGGTGCGGCGGCTGGAACTGTTGCTGGAGGTTTGGTCTTCACCCGTTCTCGATGCGCAGCGTGTTTTGGCCGTGCTGGCTGATTTGGTGCGCCAAAACCACGAACACCGCAGTCTCAAGGCGTTGTTCCGCCAGAATTTGCATCTCCTCACCCGAAGTATTGTGGAACGCACCGCGGAGACGGGTGAACATTACGTCGCGCGCACGCGGAGCGAATACTTCGGCATGTTACGCAGTGCCCTCGGCGGCGGCGCGATTACCGGCCTTACAACGATGATGAAATTGTTGCTTGGGAAACTCGCGCTGGCGGGATTCTTCAAGGGAGCGGCGTTCAGCGTTAATTACGCTGGAAGTTTCGTGACCATTCAGCTTGCGGGTTTCACCCTCGCAACCAAGCAACCGGCCGCAACCGCGCCCGCGCTGGCACGGCGTATGGAAGAATTGCGTGATACGGAACGCAGGGAAGCGCTGGTGGATGAAATCGTCTGCCTTGTGCGTTCGCAGACGGCAGCCATTGCCGGGAATCTGCTCGCGGTCATCCCAGCTACGTTACTGTTGCACTGGGGATGGGTAATGATCACCGGCCATGCTTCGCTCGATGAAGCGAAAGCGCAAAAGATCGTTGGCTCCCTCTCGGTCCTGAGCGCCGCATGGCCCTTTGCTATTTTCACCGGTTTCCTGCTATGGCTCTCGTCATTGTTTGCAGCATGGATCGACAACTGGTTTGCGCTACATGAGTTGCGTGCTTCCCTGGCGTACCACCGCCGCGTGCAATACTGGCTTGGTCCGAGCCGGGCGGCTCGCGTAGCGCTTTGGTTCGAGCGGAACATTGCCGGACTCGCAGGAAACATTTCATTGGGCGTCATGTTGGGAATGATTCCCGAAGTAGCGGCGTTCTTTGGCGCGCCGCTCGATGTTCGACATGTCACGCTTTCCACCGGCCAATTCGCGGCGGCCCTCTCAG
>DATHEW010000818.1:0-2197 GCA_035318425.1 Candidatus Acidiferrum sp.
GAATTTCACCGGCAAATCCGATGTGAACAATGACGTGGCGATCGGGACGGGTGTGATGGATTGGCCCGCGATCCTCAAGGCGGCAGAACGCGCTGGCGTGAAGTGGTATTTCATCGAAGACGAGTCAGACGCGGTGGAGCAGCACATCCCGCAGAGCCTGAAGTTTCTGGAACAAGTGAAGTTCTGATCCGCGCCAAATCTCGTCACCGCTATTGTGCTTAAATAGTGGAACCGGCGCCGCGCCGGTCAACGGTTCGAAAGGCGCCCTCGCCTGCCGACCTGCGGGCGACGGCGTCCGCAGGACTATGACAGCCGAGGGCGGCCGTCTCACTTTGGGCAACACGGCAGGCAAACGCATCAAAATGGAAACGATGGTGGAAATGCCCGCGCTGCGGCCCTTCCGTTCGCGTGCAGCGAACGGCCCGACGAGCAGATAATCCCGCAGCTTCTCAGCGGGAATGATCGCATCGGACGGCAGGGTCATCAGCGATGCGACTACTTCCTCGCGGCTTGAAACACCGCGTGTTCCTTCCGTCCGCCGGCTTCCATGTAAGCCACGAGATCCAGAATCTCATCGCGTGTCAGAATGCTCACCAGTCCTTCGGGCATCGGCGAGAGCGCGGAGGGACGCCGGTCCTGGATGCTGGTCTTGCTCACCTCGATGCGATCACCAGTCAGGAGATTCGGCACCAGGCCGATCGTCTTGTCGTTCTCGTCCACAAGTCTGCCGACGATGTCATCCCCGTTCTTCGTCGTGACCATGATGTTCTGATATTGGTCGGAGAGAACCTTTGATGGCTCGATGATCGATTCGAGTAAATCGCGCCGCGTATATTTTGCGCCGGCCCCGGCGAGGTCGGGTCCGATCGCGCCGCCTTCGCCCGCGAGGTTATGGCACTGAACGCATTGAGCGACGCTGAACATTTCCTTGCCGCGCGCGAAATTACGTCCGCGCGAAGGCTTCTCCAGGTCAGCGGCGAAATCACTCATCTTCCATTCCTGAACGATCTTCCTGTTTGCAGCCGCGGCACTGATGTTCGCCGCTGCCTTTTCCACGAGCAACGGTGCGAGTTGCGCGCGCTCGGCAGGCGTGAGTTGCTGGACGACAGCAAGCTTCAACTTCGTGATGAAGTTTTTGTAGCTCGCGCCATTGCCGGCTTTGATGCCGACGTCTTCAAACCATTGCACGAACTGCGCGGGATGTTTCGTGCTGGCGTTGATGAAATAGCTGCCGCCCGCCGGATACGTGGGGCCGGCGTCCTCGCCCGGACCGCTCTTCGTGAACCAACTCAGGTAACGCTTCCGATCGTCAATGGTCCAGCCGTTCGTCACGTTTCGCAGCGCGACGATGTAGTGCAGTTGCTCTTCCTGCGTTTCGGCTTTGCTGACGAGATCGAGAGACTTCTTCACCACATCCGGCGCGCCGAGAGCAATCAGGATTTGTGACAACTCGCGATTGAGTGGCCAGGATTTGGCGGGATAGAGCGGTGAAAGTTTTTCGATGCCGGTCTTCACGACTTCATCCGACGGACGGCCATGACGCGCAATACTTACTTCGATGACGCGCAGCTTCAGCAACTGCTGCTCTTCGGGCAGCGATGCGGTGGGAAACTTTTTCAGCGCGCTGAACAAGTCAGGTTGATCGGAGGTCGTCCCAGCGCGTGCGAGCGCTAGCAACGCCGTGAGCGCCCCCTGCGGATTGGTTTCGCTGATTGCCCTGCTCTTCCATTCCTCGACCGGCTGCGCCTCGACCGCGATCCGTGCGGCGTAACGCAGGTAACGATCGATGCTGTTCAAAAAGGGCCACGCAGCGGCCACCGCTTTTTCATCGCGCTTGCCGTGAAAGGTTTCGAGTCGATGCCGATCACCGCGCATCCGCGCCGCTTGATCGTCCTTCACGCCTTCAGAACCACTTGAGTCAAAACCGACAAAGCTGACCCGATACAAACCCGACTGCGTTCCGCGTCCGCCCGTTGCGAAGTAAATCGCGCCGTCCGGACCGACTTCCATGTCGGTGACATTCAACGGTTTTCCACGAAGCACCGTTTCGTAGCTTCCCGTGTAACCCGCGCCGTGCGGCTTCAGGTGAACGGCCACGATGCGGCCATACGACCAATCCATCATCCAAAACGCGTTGCGATATTTCGATGGCAGCTTCGCCTTGAGCGGGAACAACACACCCGTCGGCGAGCCGATT
>DATHEW010000819.1:0-4891 GCA_035318425.1 Candidatus Acidiferrum sp.
GCTCCGAACCGGCTCGGCAATTTCAACACAGCAACAGATGAAGGGCGGCGTTGGTTCCGGGCAACGATAGAATTCTGCTCCGAACGCTGGTCGCGGCCGGATCGCAAGCATGGCCGAGTCGTCGGCTACATCATGGGCAACGAGGTGAACTCGCACTGGTGGTGGGCGAACATGGGGCAAGTCACCATGACAGAGTTCGCCGATGATTATCTGCGCATGATGCGGCTCGCGCACACAGCGGTGCGCAAACACTCCAGCTCGGCGCGTGTTTACATGTCACTGGAACATCACTGGAACATTCGCTACGCCGCGGGCGATGAACGGCAGTCTTTTCCGGGGCGGGATTTCGTGGATTACTTCGCCAGGCAAGCGCGCGCTGGCGGCGACTTCGATTGGCACATCGCGTTTCATCCTTACCCGGAGAATCTGTTCGAGCCGCGTTTCTGGAAGGACAAGTCTGCGACGACGAATGTGCTCACCACGCCGCGAATCACGTTCAAGAACATTGAACTGCTGCCGGCTTATTTGCGCCGGCCGAAGCTGCGCTACAACCGTCAGCCGCGCCGCATCATTCTGAGCGAACAGGGCTTTCACACTCCGAAAGGAACGAACGGCGAGGTCATCCAGGCTGCTGCCTACGCTTACGCTTACAAGAAGATCGAGACCATCGACGGCATCGAGGCGTTCATCCTGCATCGCCACGTCGATCATCCACGTGAGGGCGGACTGCTGCTGGGATTGCGAAGCTACACGCCCAATTCGACCGAGCAGCGCCAGAAGAAGAAAAGCTGGGAGGTGTTTCGCGCGGCCGATACGCCGCAGTGGGAAGAGACGTTTCGATTCGCATTGCCGGAGATCGGCTTATCGAACTGGAGCGAGGCGAAGTGATTTGTGATTGGCGATTTACGATCGACGCGGGCCTCCGGATTGCCGCGTGGCACGCAAATCGTAAATCCTCAAAATCGTAGCACCGGCGCGAGGTTCCTCACGCCGGTGCGTTTCAATACTACCAACTGTACCCAGACGATACCGAGCGCAGCGCAGTATTATTGAGCTTAGAGGGACACGTGGCCGGGGATGTTGCAGGCCGGCTTCGTATCGACGGGCTGCGTTTGATATACGCCGCCGGCCGGGCATTGCGGCTTGGCGCGAATGTATCCCGTCACGCCGAAGAGCTCGGCGTCAGTGGGAGTGTCTGTCAGGTTTTTTTTCTGTTCGAGCGCCCATGTTGCCTTTGCGCCAAACATTTGGCGTATGTTTTCAAGACAGGCGTTCTGCTGACTGGTCGAGCGGGCTCTCACGAAGTTGGGAATCGCAATCGCTGCCAACAGGCCGATGATGGCCACGACGATCATGATTTCCACGAGCGTGAAGCCTCGCCGATTGAGGATTCGTGTACGCATAGGTTAACCTTTTCTTCTGATGCGGCGTGAACACGGTGGAGGCGTTTTAAGTAATTACCGAGAGTTCACGTATTGCCTTCCACCAACCGCACTGCACGCTGAGCACCGGGGGTGCCACGAGCCATTCAGCCTTATGCTGCTCCCGAAATGCTCCCGGAGTGTCTTGGCCTGGTTCGCGCGTGCTTCGTTTCGTGACAGCGGAAGAATTGCCCGAATTGCGTTTACGGCCCCGCGGCCGCTTTGCTAATCGTCCCCTTCGCGGCGAATGAATCTGCCCAACAAACTGACGGTTTCGCGGTTCGCACTCACGGCGGCGTTCCTCGTCGCATTTTTTTGGGAAAGTATCCCGTTCCACGAAACCATCGCCCTCATCCTCTTCTGTCTCGGCGGGATCACGGATTTTCTTGATGGCGAAATCGCTCGGCGCCGCAAATTGATCACGAACTTCGGCATTCTCATGGACCCGCTCGCGGATAAAATCCTGGTCTGCTCCGCGTTCATCGCGTTCGTCGAGCGCGGCCACGTCGAGGCATGGATGGTCGTAATCATCGTGGCCCGTGAGCTCGCGATCACCGGTCTGCGCTTGCTGGCCGCCTCGCAAAACCGCGTGCTGGCCGCTGAAAGTTTCGGGAAACACAAAACCATTTCGCAGATCACCACCGTGATCGCCACGCTCATGCTCTTGAGCTACGCGCAATGGGGCGCGTTCGGAAAACTCTTCGCCTTCGAGATCGCGGCGCATCCGTGGATCTGGTGGTTCGCCGGCTTCGCGAAATGGCTGACGGTGACGCTGAGCGTTTTCTCCGGCGGAATGTATCTGTGGCGGAACCGCAAGGTCTATCTCGAGGAGACGTGAGGTGTGAACTCTTTGGCGCTGATCGCGGTTTTTGGAATCGGCGGATGGGAGGTGATGCTGATATTGGCACTCTTGCTGATTTTGGTCGGTGCAAAGCGGCTTCCTCTTGCTGCTTCACGTCAGGGCAATGACCAGCAGTTCGTTCAAGCCACGAAACTCTTCGTCGCGCAAGGCTTTGGAATCGGTCGGATTCCATTCGCTCCCGGAACATTCGGAACGCTCTTCGGTTTCGCGTGGTTCGCGTTGCTCATCGCAATGGGCAACTTCTGGGCATACCTGGCGGCGGTAATCGAATCCATCGCTTTGTCGATCTGGCTCTGCGACGAAGCGGAAAAGATCCTTGGCAAGACCGATCCTGGCTCCGTCGTCCTCGATGAAATCGTCGCCATCCCCTTGTGCTTTCTCCCCTGGCTGATCAGCGAATGGATTCGCCGTGATCACGTCATGCCGCCGTTGGAAACCTTCTTCACCGGCCAATCGCTCATCTGGACAGCGCTGATCTTCGCCGCGTTTCGGCTCTTCGACATTTGGAAACCCTGGCCTGTGCGCGGCCTGCAACGCCTGCCGGGGGGATGGGGCGTCACCGTGGATGATTTGGCCGCGGCCCTCTACGTTGCGCTGATCACGATCCCGTTCGTCGCCTGAAATTTTCCGTGAGCTTCCCGTCGCCGTGTGCGACTCAATACGCATGGCCGCGCCGTTGTTGAAATTGGACCGCGTCAGCAAAAGCTATCGGACTGCGGAGGGGAACGTCCCGGTGCTGCGCGACGTCTCGCTGGAAATTACCTCCGGCGAATCGCTCTCCATCATCGGCCCAAGCGGCTCTGGCAAAAGCACGCTGCTCAACATCATCGGCACCCTCGACCACGCTGACAGCGGCCACGTCTGGCTCGGCGAAAAAGACCTGAACGCGCAAGACGAACAAGCCCTTGCCTCGATTCGCAACCGCGACCTCGGCTTTATCTTTCAATCTCATCATCTGCTGCCGCATTGCACCGTGTGGGAAAACGTTTTGGTTCCCACGCTCGCCGATAATTCCGCCGACGGCCGTGCTGGCGCCGAGGCTCGCGCTGAACGACTGCTGAAACGCGTCGGACTTATATCCCGCCTGCACCATCGTCCCGGCCAACTCTCGGGTGGCGAGCGCCAACGCGTCGCTGTGGTCCGCGCCCTGATCAATCAGCCAAAACTCTTGCTCGCCGACGAACCGACCGGTGCGCTGGACCGAGCGTCTGCCGAAGAACTGGCAAAACTTCTCGTCGAGCTGAACCGCGAAGAGAACGTGACACTCATCGTTGTCACCCACGCTCTCGACCTCGCCCGGCAGATGCAGCGCGCATTCGAAATCCAAAACGGCCAACTTGTGCAGCGATGACCGCGCGCACTCTCATCAGGCGCAGCCTCCGCTTCCACTGGCGATCACATCTTGGCGTGGTGCTTGGGGCGGCAATTGGCAGCGCGGCATTGATCGGCGCGCTAATTGTTGGCGAGTCCGTGAAGGAAACGTTGCACGAGCGGGCCGTGGCTCGACTGGGCAATGCTGACAATGCGCTTTATTCTCATGATCGTTTTTTCACGGAGGAACTCGGCCTCAGCTTCGCGAAGTCCAGCGCGGGCGAGGCAAGCGCCACGCTGCTGAAATTGCCGGCGACCATCGCGAGTGCGGACGGTACCGCGCGGGCGAACAGCGTGCAGGTATTGGGTGTGCGCAATTATTTCCAGTTCACGAGGCCGCCTGGCGTCAACACCAATTCCTCCGCTCTCCGTCAATGGCGAGGCCACACTGATGTGCCCATCGGCGGCATCCTGCTGAACGCGGCGCTTGCTCAGCGTTTGAACGCGCGCGTTGGCGACACGGTGCTGGTGCGTGTGCAAAAGCCCAGCGCGCTTTCCCGCGACGCTGTGATCACGCCGCAAAGCGATCACAGCGTCGCCATGCGGTTGCGCGTGAATGGCATTGCGGACGCAGCGCATGGCGGCGATTTGGATTTGCAGGTGAGCCAGTTGCCTGCGTTGAACGCGTTCGTGCGACTGAACGAGCTATCTGAGGCAGCAGGCATTTCGGGGAAGGCGAACATGATTCTCGCCGGTTCCACGCGCACTAGAGAGCCAGCCACGAAACTGCGCCAAGTGTGGGTGAAGCTTCAGTCGTTCATTCCTGGAAGCCGCGCGAGGCAAGCGGATCGCGTCATCGAAGACTCACCCGAGCAGCAGGTCGCGCGGTTGAACGCACAGTTCAAAGCACGATGGCGAATCGATGATGCGGAACTCACGGTGAAGGCGGTCAACACTTCGCAAGCACAGTTGAACACCCCGCGAATTTTCCTCGATCAGGAAACGTTCAGGGCGGCTACGACGATACCGCCCGCGCCACCTGTTCAAGCTCCTGCTGCTGCCGTTGGAACGGTCGCCCCTGTTCCCAGCAATTTTGTGATGGTCACGCGGTACCAGGTTCGAATGGCCGAAGTGATGGGGGCTCTTCCACCAAAGGGTGAGTTGCCCGCAGCGGCGACGGGCAAGGATGTGTGGCTCGAACCCGCGACTTCTAGGATCGCCCGTGCCGCGAGCCGATATCCGCCCGCGCCACGCCCGCGTCCGATACCACCGGTGGTGAGCGGTGTGACCAACGCCG
>DATHEW010000820.1:0-2089 GCA_035318425.1 Candidatus Acidiferrum sp.
CGCGACGCAGAAAGGCGCCGACAAGTCAGCGCGCTCCAGACCGGCGCACTTGCCTCGATGCGCGCTTTCGTTTCCACTGGCGCTTCGCCTATGAAGAACTTGCTTGCGATTGCTTTGCTCGCGTCTGCGCTGACCCTGCGCGCCGATGGACCGGCCGACAACATAATCGAGAAGGTCCGTCCTGTGCCGCCGTCGGGTGCCAAGATTCCAGATGACGTTCGCGCGGAGTTGACTGCGGGCGCCGGCAAGTTGCGTGGTGAGATCGATGCGTTGCGCGTTGAGTTGAAGGGCAAGTTGAATGCGCTCGCGCTGTTGCCGGACATCGAGATCTTCCACAAAGCCGTCGATTGGGCGGTGCGCTACAACGAAATCCTGAATCCCACCAACGAGCTGAACGCGGCGCGCGCGGCGTTGAAACAAGGGCTGGAGCGCGTGCAGCAGTTGCGCGATGGCAAGCCTGCATGGATTTCAGCGACAGGACTGGTGGTGCGCGGCTACGTCTCGGTCTTGGACGGCTCGGTTCAACCATACGGTCTCGTCGTGCCCGCCAGTTTCACGCCAAACTCGCGGCAACCCTGGCGATTGGATTTCTGGTTTCACGGCCGCGACGAGAAGCTGACTGAGCTGAACTTCCTCACGCAGCGGCAGAAATCGTACGGTGAATTCACACCTCGTGACGCGATCGTGCTGCACCCATATAGCCGGTTCTGCAACGGACAGAAACTCGCGGGTGAGAGTGACGCTTTCGAGGCGCTCGCCAGCGTGCAGAAGAATTACGCCGTCGATGACAGCCGCATCGTCGTGCGCGGCTTCTCGCTCGGCGGCGCGGCGTGCTGGCACATCGCGGCGCATTATCCCGGACGCTGGGCAGCGGCTGCGCCGGGCGCGGGCTTTTCCGAGACGCCGGATTTCTTGAAGGTGTTTCAACGCGAGACGATGCGGCCGACGTGGTACGAGCAGGCGCTGTGGCATCAATACAACGCCACTGACTACGCGCTGAATTTTTACAATCTCCCGGTCGTTGCTTACAGCGGTGAGATCGACGGTCAGAAACAAGCCGCCGACATGATGGCGAGGGCGATGGCTGCGGAAGGGATGGAACTGACGCACATCATCGGACCGCAGACGCGGCACGCTTATCACCCGGCATCAAAGCCAGAGATTAATCAGCGCATCGACAGCATCGTCGCGCGCGGCCGTGATCCCTTGCCAAAGGAGATTCGTTTCACGACTTGGACGTTGCGCTATCACAAGAGCGCGTGGGTGACCGTTGATGCGCTTGATCAACATTGGAAACAAGCGCGGGTCAACGCATCGATCGCTTCGGGCAACGCCGTGAGTGTGCAGGCGGAAAACGTCGCCGCACTGAGCTTCGACATGCCAGCGGGCCTGGCACCGTTTGACGTGACGCATCCGGTGAAAGTGATTCTCGATGGAAGTGAAATGGCTGGCCCAAAGCCGGGCTCCGATCGTTCGTGGATCGCGGCCTTTCACAAGGCTGATGGAAAATGGATCGCCGACTCTGCCACCGACACAGGTCTCCGCAAGCGACACGGGTTACAAGGCCCCGTTGACGACGCGTTCATGAACAGCTTTCTCGTGGTGCGTCCAACCGGCACCGCAGCCAATGAAAAGATTGGCGCGTGGGTGAATGCGGAACTCGCGCGCTTTACGAACGAATGGCGCCGTCATTTCCGCGGCGATGCACGCGTGAAGGACGATAGCGCGATCACCGACGCAGACATTGCGAATCACAGTCTTATTTTGTGGGGAGACACGGCGAGCAACCAATTGCTGGCGAAGATCGCGCCGAAGCTGCCCATCGCGTGGGATGCGCAGCAGGTGAAAGTCGGAAACAAAACCTTTAGCTCGACGCTGAACATTCCCGTGCTGATTTATCCGAATCCGCTGAACCCGAATCGTTACGTGGTGCTGAACAGCGGCTTCACCATTCGCGAATACGATTATCTCAACAACGCGCGCCAAGTGCCGAAGCTGCCGGACTGGGCCGTGATCGACATCTCGACGCCGCCGAACTCGCGCTGGCCGGGGAAGGTGGCGGATGCCGGGTTCTTCGGCGAGCGGTGGG
>DATHEW010000821.1:0-2603 GCA_035318425.1 Candidatus Acidiferrum sp.
GATCGGTGGTGAATACACAAAGCTGCCGGGCACGGACGCCGTCGCATTGAGCTGAAGGCTGCTCAGCGGCGCTCCGAACAAAAGCGGCGCAGGCGCGGTCCACGTGACTGCCGGCACGCGCCGTCCGCCGATGGTGACGTCGAGGGTGACGCTGTTTGTCGCGGAATTGTAATTCGCGTTGTCGTCCGGAGTGAACACAGCGGCGAGCAGATGCGTCCCGCCGGCGAGCACGGTTCCCAGCGGCGGCGTGAAAACAAAAGTGCCTGCGGCGACCGCCGTCGCATTCAACTCCGTTGCGCTCAAGGCGGTTCCTTGTGGGATCGGCGTCGGATCGTTCCAGGTGACTTGCGGCGAACCCTTTCGCACATCGATCAAAACACTGTGCGCGGCCGGTCCGTGACCGTCAGCGTCCGACGGCGTGAACGTGACGGAGAGCGTCTGGTCGTTGCTCGCGTTCAACAGCGTGCCGGCGGGCGGCGAATACACGAAAGTGCCCGGGACATCCGCTGACGCGTTCAGTTGCGCACCTCCCAGCGTGGCACCGTAATTGATCGATGATGGATCGGCCCACGCAATGACGGGAGTGCGCTTAAGCACATTGATCGTGACGGATTGCGTGGCGGCGTTGAATTCCGAGGGATCGGTCGGTGTGAACACGACACGCAGCACCTGGCCCGTACCTGCGCTCAGGAACGTCCCAGCCGAAGGATCATAAACAAAGGTACCCGGCGCATTTGCCGACGCGTTGAGTTGGATCGCTCCAAGCGGGGTTCCGGGCATGATGTCCGCGGGACGCGGCCATGCGATCAAAGTGCCGGCGACGCGCAAGAAGGACGGCCCGACATTGCTCGCCGTCAGGGAAGCGTAGGCCGGAGTTGCCGTGGAAGCCTGATCGCAACCAATGTCTTTGGCAACCGGCCGAAGCTGGCCTTCCAAGTCTTCGGTCACGAAATTGTATGAACTTTGCGCGTTCCCAAGCGCGGGGCTCGCTGTAGTCGGACGCCAAATGCCGTTCGCTGCCAGCGCGAGTTGGGGATTCACGCGCAACGTGCCGTCGTTCGTGAGGCCCAGCGCCGTTCCGAACAGGAGATTGCTCTGCCACACGAAATTCACCGGCGCGAGTCGTGGGTCGATGATGCGTCCCGCAGGCTGGAGCACGATGTTGTTCGCGATGGTGCAATCGACCGGAGGCAAAGTTGTATTCGTGCCCGAGAGAGTTCCTGCCACGCCGATGACGATCGAGTTGGTGCAGTTCACGAAGGTGTTGAACGCCAGCGTCGCACGATGCACCTGGAAGTAGCCATTGAGCGGGCTATCGACCATGCCCTGCATGATCGAGAATGGCGCGCGCGAAGCAGTGCCAGCGAGGTCCGCGAAGTAATTGTTAAATACCTTGTGATCGTCGCCCACGATCCGCACGCCGCCGGTGAGCAGCTTGCGATTGCCCAAAAAATAATTGGCTTCGACTACGCTTCCATTGCCGTGGCGCAACGAGAGCGCGCCCTCGCACTCGAAGAAGGTGTTGCGTCGGAAAATGTTTTCGCACGATTTGCTGGACACGATTTCGATATCGCCGTTGCAGCGCTCGAAAAGATTTTCTTCGACCGTCGTTCTCGACTGATTGAATGAAACGTCCGCCGTTCCAATGCGGACCGACTCTCCGTCATTGCTCGCCGGCGGTCGGAACCCGAAGTGGTTGCGCGCGATTACGTGGTAGTTCGGAGCGTCCGGGCGAGTGTCCACTGAAACCACAACGGTCGTGCCGGCGTTTGTCTTGCCGCGAAAATGACAATATTCGATGCGATTGCTGAAGCCGTATAGACCGACCCACTTTGTGTCCAACGCAGAGTCAGGCGGGCTGTAGTCGATGATCGAACAATTGATCAGCCGGCAATTGCTGGCGACCGACTGGTTGTTTTCCTGGAACGAAATCACCTCTCCGCTCGTGCGGTGCCCGTTCGTGAAGACGAGGCCATCGACGCTAAGAAAGTTTCCGGCGATGCGCAGTCGGGACTGTCCTGTCAGGTGAACGCGGCCATGGGTGCGAGCACGCAAAGTGATCGGCTGAACTACGGTTCCATTCGCGGCGAAAAGGATGTCCGCGTTCGGCCATGCGCCGTCGCGCATCACGATCGTGTCGCCCGGCTGCGTCTGGGCAATCGCCGATGAGAGTTCGGACGAGTTGTTGACCGGCCACTCGCCGGCTTGGAGGGCGACGGTGAAAAGCAGCAGGGTGAAAAGTAGGAAGTGCTTCACAAGCTTACCTCAAATTGTGTGATGGCCTGTGTCACGCTCGTGTCCGTAATGGTAATCACGCCGTTCGCGTCAGTCTCGTAGCCGGTCGCCACGCCGTTTTTGAAAACCTCGTATTCCGTGTTCGGCGCCAGGTCGCCCACCCGGTAAGTGATCCGCCGGGTCCCAGTGCCGGCCTGCGTGATCCAGCCTTTGCCGAGCGTGGTGGGAATGTTCCAGGTCGTGATCGTCACCTTCACCGTGCCCACGTCGGGAATGACCTGAAAGTTGCGCATCTGGACATAAGAGCCGTTGGGAATTTCCGCGGCTGTCAGTGTGAGTTTGGATTCGTTCGACGTGGTGGTGCTGGC
>DATHEW010000822.1:0-3497 GCA_035318425.1 Candidatus Acidiferrum sp.
GGATTCGAAGGGATGCTGGGTCAAAGCCGCGCCATGGAACAAGTGTTCGGCACGGTGCGCAAAGTAGCGGGATCGGAAGCGCCGGTGCTGGTGCTCGGCGAAAGCGGTACGGGCAAGGAAGTCGTGGCCGTCACGATCCACAAGTGCAGCAAGCGCGCGGACGGACCATTCGTCGCCATCAATTGCGGTGCGATTCCGGACACGTTGTTGGAGAGCGAACTTTTCGGTCATGAGAAAGGCGCGTTCACCGGCGCGCACATGCAACGGCCCGGGCGCGTCGAGATGGCCTCTGGCGGCACGTTGTTCCTCGACGAAATTGGCGAGGTTCCGCTCGCGCTACAGGTGAAGCTGCTGCGCTTTCTTCAGGACCAACACGTCGAACGCATCGGTGGACGCAAACCGATCAAGGTGAACACGCGCGTCATCGCCGCGACGAACGTGGACCTGGACCGAGCGATCCGCGAAAACAAGTTCCGCGAGGATTTGTTCTATCGTCTCGCCGTGGTCGTCATCAAATTGCCGCCGCTCCGTGAACGCGAACGCGACTCGGTGTTGCTCGCCGAATCATTTCTCCAACGTTACGCCGTTGAGGCCGGGAAGCGGAAAGTCCGCTTCACGAAGGAAGCGATTAACGCAATCCAGCAGTATCCGTGGCCTGGCAACGTGCGTGAGTTGGACAACCGTGTTCGCCGCGCCGTCATCATGGCAGACGAAACGAAGGTCACTGCGGCGGATTTGGGACTGGAAGAAGTGGTTGCTTCCACGTCGCTGGATTTGAAGGGAGCGCGGGATCGGCTCGAACGGGATCTCCTGACGAAAGCGTTACGAAAGCATCGCGGGAAAATCAGCCCGGCAGCGGCCGAACTCGGCATCAGCCGCCCGACATTTTACGAGATGCTCCAGAAACTCGGGATACCGAAGCCGTCTGAGGAAGCTGGCAGCGATTGAACCCGCCAACCGGCTTGCGACCTTCGGAAGCGCCGAATTCATCAGGCCGTCGTGTTCCAGAGTACTGCAAATAAATCGCGTTGTTCGATTCCTGAAACCTCACTTGGTAGCCGTAAGGCGCAGCGACGACCTGAAGAATCTCGAGGTTGCCACGGCCGCACGGGTCCAAAACGAAATGACGCCGCGTCGCGAGATAACGGGCCAGGTCGATGAGGGAAATGGGTACGGGAAGGCCGATGAATTCTCCGTTTGGAATACGCACAAGCGTCACTCAGCAATGGCAATGCCACGTGCGAGATTCACGAAAGACGGGGTTCCGAAAGAGGTTCTATTCTCCAAAGCGTAAAGAAGTTTTACGCACTTTTAACCTTCCGGTCACCGTTGATCTCTATGGCGTGCAGGGAGTTGGAGCCAATGAGCACTCAACATACGTCGAGGAAATTTCGCCCACCGCGTGGTCGTTTCAACATACGCTTGCCTCCAACGCGCACGCTGCCTGACCCTCTCGCGCCTTGAAGGAACAGCGCACGCACGCACGCAGTCTCGTCAACGGTTACTTCCTCCTCGAGGGACTGAACTCGTTCGGGACCACGATCTATTTCTACTACCTCTACTTCTTCACCGAGCGCATCTATGGCTTCAGCAAAGTTCAAAACTTTTGCGTCGCTGCGGGGCTTGGACTCGTTTACTGCGCCGGCTCAGTCGTGGGCGGACGCTTCGCTCAGCGACGCGGCTACCTGCTCGCGCTGAAGTGCGGTTGCGCCATCATGGCCGTATTGATCGCGTCCGGCGCATTCGTGACCGCGTTGCCCGCGCACTTCATCATCATCTTCGTGGGCGTCGTGGGAATGGCGCTGACGTGGCCCGCGCTCGAAGCGCTGGTGAGCGAGGGCGCGCCACCGGAGGATCTTCCGCGCAACATCGGCATCTACAATCTCGTTTGGGCGGGAGCCGGGGCCTGCGCCTATTTCATTGGCGGATCGATGATCAAGGCGTGGACGTTTCGTTCCATGTTCCTCGTTCCGGCCGTAATCTTCGTCCTGGAAATCATCATTATCGCGCTGCTTGAACGCGCCAAAAGCCGCATGCCAGCCGAAGCGTTCCAGTTCGCGAAAGCGGCGCCGCTCCCGGATGAAGAGGAAGAACGGCTTCACGCTCTGATCCATCCCGCCACTTTTCTTCGAATGGCGTGGCTGGCGAACCCGCTCGCTTATCTCGCGATCAACACCATCCTCGCCGCCGTCCCGTCCATTGCCAACAAACTCGCGCTTTCACTCGGCGCCGCCGGAATCGTTTGCTCGCTCTGGCAATTCGTGCGCGCGGGATCATTCGTTTTGTTATGGAAGTGGAAAGCCTGGCACTACCGCTTCGGCTGGCTCGTGGTGGCGTACGTCGCGATGACGGCGGGATTCGTAACGTTCCTCGTCGCGCCGAATCTTCCCCTGCTCATCGCGGCGCAAGTGCTGTTCGGTCTCGGCACCGGCCTCGTTTATTACTCCTCACTCTATTACTCGATGCATGTCGGCGAGGCGAAAGGTGAACACGGCGGCTTTCATGAAGCCATGATCGGCGTCGGCAGCTTTGCGGGCCCAGCGATCAGCGCCATTTTCCTGCATCTCCTTCCCCAACGACAAGGCGTCGGCGCCATTGCCGTCGCTTCGGTGCTGCTTAGTGGATTGCTCGTGCTGGTCCGCTGGCGTTACGCGAAGCGCTCGCGCCTCGAAAACAAAATGCCGATCACTCCGGTCTGATGCCAGGCTTCAGGAAGGTGCGAATCTCTTTCACGTGCGCGGCCTGCGCGGCTTCAGTGACTTTCACTACGTTGCCGTAAGCCGCCTGGTCATCCGCGCGCACAGCGACGACGAGCCGAGGATTCTGCTTCGAGCGCTGAATCAATTCCGCCTTCAAACGATCGAGCGTCACCGGATTGCGCGCGATGTAAAACGTCGGCGCGTTCGTGGTGATCGTGATGATGAGCGGCGGGTTCTCACTCTGTCCCGCTTGCGGACCTTTCTGCATGGTCTCCGGTAGCGTGATCCTGAACGCAGGTGTGTCCTTGAACGCCGTGGTGACCATCAGAAAAATCAACACGACGAGCAGCACGTCGATCAACGAGACGATGATCACGGACGGTGTGCGGCGGCGTTTGTGAGTGCTGAACTGCATCGCTTACTTCGCTTTGCGCGCCACTGCGCT
Organism: Candidatus Acidiferrum sp.; assembly: GCA_035318425.1. Lineage (GTDB taxonomy): Bacteria > Verrucomicrobiota > Verrucomicrobiia > Limisphaerales > SIBH01 > JANNGC01. The sequence goes on from DATHEW010000822.1 coordinate 3,145, forward strand.
GTGATAATGCTTGCGGAGAAACTCATCGCAGAGCGTTTCCAATTCAATCGTGAGGTTTTCCACTTTCTTGCTGTAATAACTCCAAGAGATCAGCGCTGGGATCGCGATCATCAATCCCATCAAGGTCGCATTCAGCGCTACGCTGATGCCTTGAGCAAACTTCGCATTATCCACCGCTGTGCCGGCGTTCATGCTGCCGAACAGCATGATCAAACCGTAGATCGTTCCCACCAAACCCATTAGCGGAGCAATGCCGACGATGATTTCAAGCACCACGAGTCCGCGCTCCAGTTGCGAAACTTCATGGCGCGCGCGTGTTTGGAGCAACTCGACATTCTCCACGCGCGACCACT
>DATHEW010000823.1:0-3958 GCA_035318425.1 Candidatus Acidiferrum sp.
GTCATCGTGGATGAGGCGTTATCCCAACCGATGACATCACCGAACCGATTCGAGATTTCAGCGGGGCAGGGGGGGCGCCTCGGTGTGATGTCACGACTTGCCGGGAGCGGCTTCGATACTTTTCAGATTCTCGATCTCAGCAGTGGTGCTTTTCTGACCCGCCTGAGTTTCATCGTGCCGTTGACGAACGCGCCTCGCGCCGAATTTATTGCCCATCGTTTCGACACCAACAACTCGCTTGGTCAAGTGTTGTTCTTCCGGCCCGGCGACGCCGGCCTCCTTAAATATCAGGTGCAGCTCGTCGGGTTGAATTTCCAGTTTATCAGCTCGAATGCATTTACGCTCGGAGCAGGATTACAGAGCTTACGCGCGCTGCCGTTGACCGGCGGCGCACGTCTGCTCGCATTCTTTGGACCGACGGCTACGAATCTTACCAATGCGACCATCTTTACTTTCGATGGTGTGACTCCGCCGCAGGTGGTGCAGACGTTCACGGGAAGTTTTTCCGGCGCGCTGGCGATCGGCGGAGGCAACGTCGTGCTGCTCAATGCTGATGCCGCCGGGCGATCCAGCACGTTTCAAGTTTTGTTAGCGAGCGGCGCAGGCTACACATTCGGAACGGGTGGGGTGCTGCCGGCTGTAAACAGATTCTCCGGCTCCGCCAACGCGCTGCTCTTCGACGCCGAGCCTTTCGTGAATGCTGCGGCGCGGCCGCGTCAGTTCCAACGGCACGCCGATTGGAGCACGGCGTTGAGAGTCGCACCCACTTTGCGCGTCACGAGTCAGCGGTTCCTCAGTGAGTCAAATGGGCTCGGCTCGGCAAGTACGCGTGATTTTGGAACTGCGATGAGCGGAGTCACCACGGGGCTCGTGAACCAGTACACGTCCACGATCTCAGTCTTCAGCGGGCGTCCTGCTGTCGGTGCTTCGGAGGGAGATGTTCGCATCTCGCCGCCTGGCGGGCACTACGGAGAAGCACAGAACATCACGCTTTCCTTTGCTCCGTTGGGCTGGGCGATTCGCTACCGCGTCAGCGAGAATCAGAACTGGCTGAACTACACGACGCCGTTCCTGTTGCTTTCCAATGCGACGATCGAATTTCACGCGCGACGAATCAGCGACGGAATCCTCACGCCGTTTGGCCGCGCGGGTTACACTTTTAGCGACTCGATCCAGCAACTCGATTCCGACAACGATGGAGTGCCGGATTTCGTTGAACAAACACGAGGATTGAATCCTTTCGACGGCGCCGATTCCGACAGGGATGGATTCACCGATCTGGAAGAACTGGCGCGCGGAACAAATCCGCTTTCAGCCGCGAGTAAACCCGCAGGCAATGCTTCGTTGCGCACTGCGGTCAATCGGCTCGTCAGTCCGCGCTCGCCGCATCCGAACACAGGCACCGGCACTCGGGCCCACACCAATGTCGCGATTCGAGCCTTCACCGCAGGTGGATCATTTCTCGGCCAGGAGGTGACGCGCTCCGAGTTCGGCACGGGCATCACGAATCCTGCCGCGTTGCTGGTGAATCTGCTGCCTGAAGCCGGCACCCGATTGATCGCTGAAACCAGTCCCGATCATTTCGACATCAACGCCGCGCCGGATTCTCGCGTTGGTCGTGAGTTGATTGGATTGTTTCCCGTTCCTAACGGGAATGAGTTTTCCGTCAGTTACACTTTTGGTGGAGGGTCGCTCGCAACAGAGACCGCGAACTGGATCGTCGCGGCGAGCAATGCGGTCGCCGCGGCGGTGAATCCAACCGTTCCTGGATTGTTGACTCCTGAAAGCTCGCTTGTGGCGGCGTTGTTCGAGCGACTCTTCGCAAACGCGTTGCTCGCTCGCGGAACCAATTGGGCAACGAATGCGACCTTGTTTCCCTTTCGTGCCAGCGATGCGGATCGTCGTTTCCTGGATTCCGCTGCGCTGTTGACGGTCGAACAATACGGTGGATCAGTTGCGCCCGCATACCGTCAACGTGTGGCGTTCGAGTCGCTCGACCAGCGAGTGCGGTCCAGCGCCAGCGTCGCCGTATTGGTCGCGTTGACGCGCGAGTTGTGGCGAATTTCCGCGGCGCATCACAACACCAACGAGGGCGTGTTTCCTTTGCCATTCGACGAAATGCGTCGGGTGATCTCGGGTGAACCGCCAACACCGGCTTACGTTTCCTTTTCAGGCATTGCCACGAACCTGGCAACCGCGCGAACCCAGGCATCGAATGTGTTGTCTGCCGTTCCTCAACGGCCGCGCACGAATCTTACCGTCATCGTGGCAGACAGCTTTGGCGGGCAGTTGCCCATTCTTCGCCACTCGCAAACGAGCACGCGCGTCATCTTGTGGCGTTTCGATGGCGAGCCGTGTTCGTTCCCACCCAATCTGCAACTCCTGCCCGGCGCTCAGATCGGCGTGATCGGATTCGCGGATGTCACTGCGACGCCCGGCACGCTCGCGGTGGAAGTAATCTCACTCACGCTCGATGGAGTTCCCATGCCGTCGCCGGGAGACGCGGATGGCAATCTGCTGGCGGATTCGTGGGAAGGACTTTTCTTCGGTGATCTCGGGAATGACGCCTTCGCCGACAGCGATGGCGATAGCTATTCCAACCTGCAGGAAATGTTCGCCGGAACCGCACCCGACGATTCCTTGATCATTCCGGGCGGCCAGCCCTTTTCGATCGTGCGTCCGCTTGTTCAACTCGTGCCGAATGGGAATCAGTGGCGACTGATCTTCCAGTGGCCCGATGCGCTGATGAATCAACTGCAATTCGGATTCCAGGAAAGCGGAGCAGTGACTGGCCCCTATCAGAATTCATCAACGCCAATTCAGACTATTTCCTTGGGCGGCAATACTCACGAGCTTCGTTTCGAGAACGGGGCGGACCCTTACAAGTTCTACCGCCTCACCTTTCGGTTGAACTGAATCGCCGGTTTCTAGGAACACGGCGCCTTCTCTCAAAAAATCCTGCGAACCGATCCGCCGTCACCGGCGTTTAACTCACCGGTGCGGGCGGTTGGGATAATTGCAAAGGGCGGCTTTGACCACTATTTCATCGTAACCGTCGACCAAGGGGCGTGATCAATTTCAGAGGTCAGTCCGTTTTTGACTGACCCCGGGGCGCATGCTGGACCGTATGAGAGCAAATTGGAAATTCAGGGCGGTTCGGTTCGTGAATGCCGCTGGATACGCCAGCGGTTTTTGGGTGAAGCGCCAGACGAATGTGGACCTTGTCGGCACGGCTGCCGAAGCGCTGGCCTTCGCGGCAGAGACAGCGGCGCTTTTCTCGGCGAAGAAGCAATCTCTCGTGCGGGTGGAAGCGAGAAGCGCGGGTGAAATCGACTTCAGCGTGCCCGACAAGCTAAGGCCGCGCATTGTGTACCGCGTGACGCCTCGTCCGAACAAACGGGAGTGGCAATTGAGCGCCGGCATGGTGACGGGATGGTTTCCGAATCGAGAGGTCGCGATTGAAGGCGCGGCATCACTCGCGCGTGACACCGTGGTGGAAATACAGGTGAACGGTGAACGCGGATTGGAATTCGTGGTGCTGATTGATGGCCGGCCAGACACGCAGCAGCAGCAAGGAATCACGCTTCAATAGAAACATCCTGGCGAGAGAAAATACACAAATGCTCAGACCTTCCGTATCCATTCGCGATCTTCCCAGACCGCGCGCAGGGAGGTGACGTTGCGGGGATCGAGAATATTCTTCGCGACGTTGAAGACATTACCGCGCTTCAGATTGCTCCACGCGTCGCTGACATTGACGGCGACATGCTGAAGCACGCTCGGGTCGCGGTAGCAATCGATCATGCAACGCGTGCAGCCGTCTCGGATGAGCTTCGAATCGTCCCACTCGTAAACGCTGCACATCGGCTTCTCCCAAAAATGGCAGCGGTAGAGGTTCAGGTGCCAGTCGAGGTAGAAATATTTGTGCCCGCCCAGGCAGCCAAACTTCTCCTTCTCT
>DATHEW010000824.1:0-3239 GCA_035318425.1 Candidatus Acidiferrum sp.
TGCATCCCAACCGGCTCGAAGTAGTGACTCTGATCAATCGCCGCGATCTGGAACGAACGATCAAGTCGTTGAATTGACGCCGGTCCGGTCCACACGGTGCCCATCGCCGATGGTGAAATTGTCTGCCGTTGGACTGCCCCGAAGAGTGACGTAGCGAAAGGAGAGAATTGCCAACGTTCCCAGGACACCACAGGGAAAAATAAGAGATAACACCAATCGCTCCCGGGCGAATCTTTTGGACACAATTGCCTTGTCACAGGACGAATAGTTCGCGACGGACGCCATTTGTCAGGCAGCGAACGTCATTTGTCAGGCAGCGAACGTCATCCGTCAGGCAGCGGACGCCATCCGTCAGGCAGCGAACGCCATCTGCTGGCCAGCAAATGCGGATCTCTTTTCAGCAGATCGCAGATGCTGCCCGGCGAACCGCATCCGATGGCCAGTCGATCGCATCGGCGGTTCAACTAATCCCATCCACTGCCCAGCACATGGCGTTCGTCACCCGGCAGAGCGCAACCGCTGCTCAATAAATCACCGGAGTAGTTCAGCGCGAGACGTGCTTGTTCGCCTGAGGCAACGCCCTTGCTGCCCGTCTCGATGTCGAGCGCGCGCCATGAGATTGTGCATCTCGTCGTTCTTGTAAACGATGTCGCGCCTGAGGTTCCACACGTTGAGCGGCTTGCCCTTGAGCGTAAACAGGACAAACCCATCTCACTTGGGCAGTCCAACTTTTTGGGCGCTGGCTCGCCGGAACAACAGAGCCGAGACGACAAACAGTGTCGCGAAGAACACGTTAAAGACGACCACGGTCGCCGCATCCGGGCCAGGGTGGTTTCTTGTGAAGAAGTAAACGAGTCCGGGGATTAGCAGTTGGAGGAACGCGGTCGCAAATAATACTCGCGCCATGCCGCGCGGTTCGAATCGCACGATCGCTGCGCCGCAAGCGCCGATGACGAGGACACTGTAATTCAACCAATTGGCGGGATTCTCACTTTCGGTGGTGCGCACCATGTTCATCCAGGTAAAGACGAATCCTGCCACAACTGCGAGACCGACGGCGAATCGGTAGGCCTTGTTCGCCATTTTCCTCGCTACCAGTTCATACGTGAGACCGGTAGCGAACAGGATCATTGCCGTCACGTTTCCTTCCGGCTTTCCAGAAGTCGGCGTGCAGCAGGCCCCATTCGGTGATGAGGCGTGATTGTAATTGGAATCCGTGTCGTTCAAGGAACGTATCGGGCGCGGTGAGGTGGCGGGCGGACAATTGGGTCGCAGCGCGGAAGAACCAATACATCAACGCCAGCATGGAACGCGCGCGCCATCGGGCCGGACCACGCGCCGGTTCGTAGAAGTCGGAGATCAGCCAGCGGGCATTCGGCGCTGAGGCGCGACTGAGTTGTTTTACGATTTCATTGATTTGTTCCGGGCGAAAACAATCGAGGAAGAAGTGCGTGGCGATGAGGTCAAAGCTGGCTTCAGGTGGCGTCCAACTCGTCACGTCCGCGTGGATGAATTCCACGCGGTTGCTGTCCAGCCCGGCGCGCTGCAAGCGATGGCGGGTGCAGTCCAACATGCGCGCACTTCCATCCACGCACAGGATCCGTACGGAGGAATTCGCACCGAGCAAGGCGGAGAGGAAGCGGCCGTTGCCTTCGCCGACGATCAGCGCGTGGCGCGCATCCTTCACTTCATCGAGAAACGCGGTGCGACAGCGCTGCAGTTTGCCGCCGGCGAGAATTGCTTCCATCCATCGGTAATGAGGCGCAAGTCGATCGAAGCTCATATCTCTGTACGCCTGGTGGCCATGACCCTTTCGCGATGCCACCACATGCAGGCCAGCACTGCGCCGAACGCATACGCCAGAACATCGGCCGGATCGCCCGTCGCGCGCCGAACCCAATGTGGACCGATGACTTCGAACAAAACCGACCAGAGCGCCAGGTGGCCGAAGACTTCGGTTACGGTGGGCGCGAAATCGTGCGCGCGGAGACCCAGCCAGCGTTGCGCCATGAGCAGCGGCGGCAGCGCGCACGGGATGAGCAAAGCGTCGTTGAACCAGAACCGAAACAAAGCGAGGTGCGTGTGTGGTTTGATGCCCCAGCGGTTCAGCGCGTAGAATGCGCAGCAGCTCACGCAGAGCGGATCGAGCGCATAGCGGAAGCGCTTCACAGCAATGCGAGAATGCCGAAACCGAACGCAGCCCCCAACAGCAGTCTCAAAGTTATGATAAGCATCGGATGGAGATAATTGAGCAGTGCAAGTCGCGCAAGGTGGAGCGATTAAATCATACCGCTGTCGCTCGATGGCTAAAGCTTCCCAATCCGTCCGCCATCCACGATCAGCGAGGAGCCGCGGACAAACTCGGCCTCATCCGCCGCGAGAAACGCAATAACGCTGGCGATCTGATCGGGAGTGCCGAGGATGCCTTTGTCGATTTGTTCCAGGCCTGATTTCACATTGGGATTTTCCCAAAGCATGGGCGTGTCAACCGCGCCAGGGAGAATGGCGTTCACGCGGATCCCGCGCGCCCTGCCCTCCAACGAAGCGGAACGGGTGAGTGAAAGAAGCGCGGCTTTGGCAGCGGCGTAAGCGGACACGAGCGGAGTGGTTTCAATCGCGTGAATGCTCGAGACGTTCACGATGCTGCCGCCAGGATTCATGTGCAGGAAGGCCTGACGGATGAAATAAAATGCCCCGAGTAAATCGACGCGCAGCACATGTTCCCAATCGGACGTGGTTTGTTCCTCCAAGGGCTTGAAGACCATGAGGCCGGCGTTGTTCACGATGATGTCGAGTCGTCCAAAGTGATCGAGCGCCGTTTTCACCGTGGCTTCGACTTGATGCTCGTCACCCACGTCGCATGCGAAGCCCATGGCGTCCGGAGCAAAGCGTTTGCATTCTGTTGCGGCGGCGGCGGCTTTGTCTGCGTTGAGGTCGGCGATAATGACCCGCGCTCCTTCGCTGGCAAATCGTCTGGCAGTGGCGAGTCCAATGCCACTCGCTCCGCCTGTGACGATCGCCACTTTATTGTCAAAGCGCATTTATCCGCCCTTCGTGGCGACCGCGGGCGCGGTCTGTTCACCGTTGGCTTGCGCTTCCCAGGCACGGCGATGCTCTTCCGGCAACGCGAGCGGCACACGCAGGCAAACACTTTGCGTCGGTAGAACGTGGCGCCAGTCGTGAATGAGTTTCTGATAGGCGCGGCCGACCGGACGTATCTTCCGATCGAGATCAAACAA
>DATHEW010000825.1:0-8712 GCA_035318425.1 Candidatus Acidiferrum sp.
TTTCCGCGCACTGCCCATTCTGGGTTCACACGAGCGCATGGACCGGAACGCGCAGCGGCAATCCATTTATCCCGCCGGACGTAGCGAAGAAATCGCCGCAGGACATCGAGAAGTGGGCGGAGAATTATTTGCTCAAGCTGATGGATCTCGCGGCGGAACTGAACGTGAAGATCATGCCGATGTTCTGGGGTGTAGCGTTCGGATGGGAACTCGCGACCGGTTATCCGTGGGGCTTCTGGCAAGGCGGCGATTACGATTTGCTCGCCGAAGGCAAGGAGCGCTTCGTGAAGAAAACAACGAAGCTCCGCAAAACAGCGAACGATCGCGGCATTTTTCTCTGCCATGAAATTCATCCTGGCACCGCCGCGATGTGCGCGGATGATTTTAATTTGCTCGTCGAGATTTGCGGCAACGACAAATGCCTGGGTGTGAACGCCGATCCGTCGCACTGCTGGGAAGGCGAGTCGTGGGAGACACGCTTCGCAAAAGTCGCGCCGCGCATCCATGCCGCGCACGTGAAGAACTTCGTCATTCGTCCCGGCTTCGCACTGCGCATGATGCAGCCGAACTGGCAGAAACGCGCGATGCAGTTCACGGACTTGCCGAGTGGCGATTTGAACATGGCGCGCTATGTAGAGACGCTGGTGCTCGCCGGTTATCCGCAGCGTTATCGCGAAATCATGAAGCGCGAAACCGCGCCGCTGGTCGTGGAAGCCGAGAGCGCCTATCGCGATCTCGATGCGACGAGCGCGAATGGCGTCGCCTTTGTGCGCGACAATCTGTGCTTTCCCCTCGCCGCCGGATCGTTTGAGGAAGGCATGGGCGCATAACGAGCGCACCACGCCCTCAATGACGAATACCGGCAGCAGCTTGGCTGTTGACGCCGCCGTTGAAGTCCGGGGCCTTCCCGCATTGGCTGGCGCCCCTGCCGTTTTCTCGATTCCAAGGCGACCTCGTCACAGCGCTGCTTAGCTGAAACCATGCAGTAGCACGAGAGGGAACAAAGGAACGAAGCGTGGCAGCCCATGCGGCGCTTGGGTTTGGCCCGGGAACGTCGGGCGAACTCTTTGGTTCTGTCTCAACTGCATCGTTCAGGCTTTGAACGTTTCTCTGTAACAAAGCCTGTCACTCGTTCGCCTCTTGGCGCAATTGTTCCTCGAACCCCAAACGTTTCATTTTATGAACACTCGTATTCTGCGTCGTTGTTTAATCGCGGTGATCGTCGCTGCGGCCATGTTCCAATCTCAACGTGCGTTCGCCTTGAACATCGTTTGGGTGAGCGATAATGGGCCCGCGGGTTTTTCCGGGCCGGTGGCTACACCCGCCTCAACCGCCGATGACGCGTTCACCACGAATATTCTCGCGAACGCGGGGCACAATGTCATTCGGTACAACCCTGATATCGCGGGCGCCAACGCGCTGCCGGCGGCTGATCTGGAGGCACTGAATACCAACGATCTGATCATTATCGGCAGGTCTATCGGCAGCGCAGCGTTTACTTCACAGCAGGCGAACAGTTGGAACATGGCGGTGACGAAGCCGGTGATCGTTTGCAGCCCCTATCTCACGCGCACGGCCAACCTCGGGTGGTTCCTGGGGGCAAATGTACCGGCGACAGCTTCACCGACTACTTTGACGGTGGTGGACCCGAACGAGGTTAAATCCCTATTCCTGTTCGAAGGTGTGGCGCTCAGCGGAAACGTCACCACGGAGGCTTTCGATGAACCGGTGGACAGAAATACCAGCGTGACCACCGATCCGACGCAGGGCGGCGGCGTGGTCTACGCCCGGAGCGTTAATGTATCGGTCGGCACTGTCATCGCAGATTGGCCCACCGGCGCAATCATACGCAGTGGCACCAACACCCTGGCGGGTTACCGCATGTTTTTCGCGGCCGGCAGTTGGGAGGTCAGTGGTGTCCAGACGGCGGGGAAAGACAACCTGTCTCCCATGGGCGAACAGGTTTTCCTCCGCGCTGTTTTGCTTGCCGCGAACAACGGCGTCCCGCCGAACCTGGTTTACGATCCCGTCATCATCCAGACGCAACCGGCCAGCGTGACCAATGCCGAGAATGCCACCGCCACGTTCTCGGTTGCGCTCAGTCAGGGCACACTGCCGAGGTATCAATGGTACTCGAATGACGTGGCGATCGGCGGCGCCACGTCGAGTAGCTTCTCGCTGCTCGCGACGCCCTCAGCACCCACCAACTTTTTCGTCATCATCACGAACAACGCCGGCGCGGTAACAAGTTCCGTGGCCATCCTCACCGTCCTTCCCGATACGAATCCGCCTGTCGTGCTGGGCGCCCGCGCGGTTTCCGCGCACACCGTCGTGGTTTATTTTGATGAACCCGTCGAACCGGTCAGTGCGACCGACTTCAACCGATATTACATCGATGCGGCTGATGGCGGGGTGTTCTTCGCCTACGGCGCTGTGATGAGTGGTACCACCGCCGTCGTGCTGACGCTGCTCGACGAATACCCTCCCAACCTGGAAGCCACGATCACGGTGGATGCAGTCAAGGATCGCTCGGCCGCCATGAATGCCGTCTCCACGAATGTCGCGCTCACCCCGCATGGCGTCGCCCGGGGCAACATCGTGTGGGTGAGCGACAACGGTCCGATCGGTTTCAGCGGGCCGTCAGCCCTAACGGAAGACGACGCCTTCACCACGAACCTCCTCGCCAATGCCGGCTACAACGTGATCCGTTTCAACAGCGATAACGTGGCGACAACGCTCCTCACTCCCGAACAGATCGAAGCGCTCAACACGAATGACCTCATCATTATCGGCCGGGCCAGCGGCAGCGCACCGTTCCTGGGGGTTGGGCAAGGCTCGCAATGGAACACGAACATCACGAAGCCTTTGATCACGATGAGTTCTTACGTCGTTCGCAACACCGCGCTGGGATGGTTCACCAATGATACGTTGCCCGATGACACGCAAACGCCCCTGATCGGCAATACGAATTCACCGCTCTTCTCTTTGCTGTTCGGCGGCATCGCCATGAACGGCAACACCACGATTGACCCGTTCGACGTCTTCATCGATCGCAGCACGAGCCTGATCGCTTCCGCGCCCGCGAATGGCGTCATCATCGCCACAGCAGCGCAGAATGGCGCTACGGCGATCGCAGAGTTCCCGGCGGGTGCCCTGGTGCGAACCAACACAGAAGCGCTGGCTGGGTATCGGATGCACTTTGCCGGCGGCACTCGCGAGGCGAACGGTGGGAACATCAACACCAGCGGCAAGAACAACTTCACCGCCATTGGTGAACTCATCTTCGCGCGCGCGGTGCAGCTCGCGTTGGACAAAGAACAGCCCGCGGTGTTGAGCCCGTCCTTTAGCGGCGGCACGTTCTCAGCCTCGATCGCCACGCGCCTCAATGTGACTTATCACGTGGAGTACAAGACGGAACTGCAAAGCTCCTCCTGGATACCGTTGACGAACATTGTAGGCGACGGCGCACTGAAGCAATTCACCGACGAGAACCCCGTTGATCCCGCACGCTATTACCGCGTGATCGCGGAATAATATTCCAGGGCATCTCGGATGGCTTGAGCGCGCCGCTGAAACAGCGGCGCGTTTCCTTTTGCAGCAAGAACTATCGCCGCTGCTTCAGCTCGGATTCGAGTTTCTCGACTTCGTTTGTTTTCCCAAGCGTACGCGCCAGGGAAATCGCGCGCGCATAAATCTGCGGGAGCTCCGGATAATCCGGCGCGGCCGCGATAAGCTGCGTGTAGGCATCCAATGCCTCCTGCTCACGCGCGAGCATTTTCTGCAGTTCGCCCACGATAAGGAGCAACCGAACTTTTTGGAGCGGTGAAGGGTTCAATTTCGCGGCCTTGGTGTAGGCTTCGGTGGCGGCGGAAAGTTGCTTCTTATCTCGCAACAAGTCGCCCAGCTTCTCTTGTAACACCGCGCTCTCCTTCGTCATGGGAATCTCGTCGAGATACTTAAGCAATTCGTCGAGGCTGCTGGCGCCGGAGGCCTGATTCAAATTGATCACGCGCAAATGCGACCACGCGATGAGCGGACTCTTCGCGGCTTCGAGCCGGAAATGAAGTTGATCGGGCGGCTCCGCGAACGGCCGATAGAGCGGGTCGCCAATGATCGTCGTTTGCCACGAAAGCACCGGCTGCGCGGCATACGCGGCTTCACCGAACGTAAACTTGTTCCAGATCAATCGCTCCAGGAAGACAGCGGGATTCGGCGTGCCGGCCAGATACGGTTCTTCAACGGAGCCAAATGTGATGGTGGCCCCCTTCGCCAGTAGCGGGCCGGTCCAATTCGCGGTCGCGGAACGAATGGTCTGCGCGTTGAACGAGTGGAGGTGATACGCGAACGCGCCGGGCATGAACTCGACCTTCGCGCGCGTGAACGGCCCTGAGACGCCGCCATCGTACCATCCCACGTAGAGGGCAATCTGGCTCATGGGAAAACTCGCCGGCCACGTCGCCGCGTTCGTATCCACCGTCGTTTCGAAGCCGAGCCGACGCGCGACTGTCGATGCGCTACGGATCCAATCATCGCCCGCTTTGTGTTCGCCGTTCGTGAGTCCACGCGTATCGAAGTAAGCGCGGCCCCAGAATCCGTTCGTCTCGGCTTGCACGGCTTTGTCCACCAGGCCGCGAGCGATCTCAGGAGTCGGGCCGTCAAGGCGCGTCACCATCAGGACGTTGTTGGTGGGATGAAACGTCGCGCGGTTCGTGGTGCTGTAAAACGGGTTCGGTGTCGGGCCGGAGATTTGGTAAGTGTCTCGGCTTAACGAGAGCAGCGCCAGTTCCGTGTCCACCGCGGCTTCATTGCGTTGCAACTCGGGCTGACGTTTCTCCACGCCGGGTTCCTTCAACGACGCATCGGCTGTGATCTTTAGCGGCACACCATAGCAGAGCACGATGTAGCGAATGCTCGCACGCGTGACGGGAGAATACTCCGGCGGGAGCACTTTGGGCCGCGGCTTCGACGTAAGTTCGAGGAGTTTTCCGTCAATGAGCTTTGCGAGCAGCGGTTGTTCAAGTTGAGATCGGTATTCGGCACGCGAGATCGCTTCCGTGATTGGCAGATCGAGCCCGAAAACCTGGTTGGATGGCACGTGCCGAATGTTCGCGTAATGTTCCGCCACGCCTTTGGATTCGGGAACGCGCGTGTTGTAAACCACCACGACGCTTTCGCCGGGTTCGACTGCGGCGCACGTGAGAATGCTGGACAACCCGATCGCAACAAAGAGGCCATTCTTCATGTTAGTGCGCGCACTCTACATGTAATCCGTCGTACGCCAACCACACGCTCTCGGGGAGTTCCGCCTGCGCGATGTCGTGGTCATAATCGTGCGTTAGATGCGTGAAGTAAGTCCGGTCGGCGCCTATGCGACGTGCCGCGGTGAGCGCTTCGTCGAGACACATGTGGGTCGGGTGCGGGTCGCGTCGCAGCGCATCGAGCACCACTACCTCGACGCCTCGCGCCGCGCGCACGGCTTCGTCGGTGACTTCCTTGCAATCGCTAAAGTACGCGAGCCGCTTGCGGCCGTGTTGTTCGAACACGAGGCCATTTGTCATCACGGAACCGTGCGGCAGCAGGAATGGACTCACACGCAAATCACCGATGCTGAAGGGGCCGTTGATGATGCGCGGATCGGGAATGAAGTAGCCTTTCGGAATCGCGCCACCATGAAATGCATACGCAAACACGCGCCTCAATGCCGCCATCGTGTTCTCGTCCGCGAAGATCGGCAGCGCGCCGCCGCGCACATCGCAGAAGCGACGGCAATCATCCAACCCCATGATGTGATCCGCATGGGGATGCGTGAACACGACCGCGTCGAGCGACATGACTTTCTCGCGCAGGCACTGGATGCGGAACTCGGGTGTGGTATCGACAACGATCTTCGTCTCGCTCGTTTCGATGTAGATGGACGGCCTCGTGCGATGGTTCTTCGGGTTCGCCAGAAACTCGGGCGGATATTCCTTGGCGATAATGGGAACGCCTTGCGATGTGCCGCTGCCGAGGAAGGTGAAGGAGAAGCGCATCCTTAAGCTCCAAGCTCAAAGCTCCAAGCTACAGATAAACACCAAGGCCCAAGCTCCAATGAGGCTCGCCACAGTTCAAAAACCCGGCGGGTGTTTGGATTTTGGAGCTTGGAGTTTTTCTGGATCTTGGAGCTTGGAGCTTCAATTTTTGTCAGGAGCTTTGTCATCGAATTCCTTGCCCAACGCTAACACGGCGCGCAAATTCACCGCCAACAATTTGCCATGCTGACCACGCTGCGGATCAAAAACCTCGCTCTTGTAGCCGATCTCACGCTCGCTCTTCAACGTGGCTGCAACGTCATCACCGGCGAAACCGGCGCGGGAAAATCGATCATCATCGGCGCGCTGAACCTCGTCCTCGGCGAACGCGCGGATCGCACTCTGATTCGCTCCGGCGCGGACAGTTGCTCGGTGGAAGCTGCCTTCGATGTGAGCAAACTGCGCTCTCCGCTGAAAGATTTTCTCGATGAGAACGGACTGGAGCCGTGCGAGGAACATCAGCTCGTGCTGAAGCGAACGTTCACGGCAGCGGGCACGAACCGGCAATTTGTGAACGGTTCGGCCACGACGCTCGCTGTGCTCGCCGCTCTCGGTGAGTGGCTCGTGGACATGCATGGCCCGCACGAGCATCAATCGCTGCTGCAACCCGCCAAGCAGCTCGCGATCCTCGATGCATTCGGGAAACTCGAAAACAAACGCGCGGAGTTCGGCGCACTTGTGCGCGAGCGCACGCGCATTGAAGGAGAAAAATCCGCGTTGATCGTCGATGAGAAGACTTACGCGCAGCAGCTTGACCTGCTCCGCTTCCAGGTGCGTGAGATCGAGTCCGCGAAGGTGCAGCCGGGGGAAGACGAACAAGTCGAGGCGGAATACAAACGCAGCAACAATGCGGCACGGCTTCTCGAGTTGGGTCAAACCGCGCTGGGAATTCTCAGCGAAAATGATGCGGCGTTGCTGACGCAGGCGGGTGCGATTGGCCGCACGCTTCACGAGTTGCAGCGCGTGGACACATCAGCGGGCGAACTCATCACGTTACACGAGCAAAGTGTGAATGCGCTGCGCGAGTTGCAGGCGGTATTGTCGCGCTACGTCGATGGGATCGAGCTTGATCCCGCGCGGTTGCACGAGATCGAGGAGCGGCTGAATCTGCTACAAAGCTTGAAACGCAAATACGGCAACACCATGTCGGATGTGATCGAGTTTGGCGCGGGCGCGCGGCGAAAACTGGAATCGCTGGAACAGCGCGATGCCGAATTGACGCGCCTGAATGGTGAGCTGCAAAAGAACGAGCGCGAGCTGCTGCGCATCGGTCGCGATCTGTCGAGCGAACGCAGGAAGCTGGTGCCGAAGTTGAACAAAGCTGTGACGAAAGAGCTGAGTGCGCTGGGATTTCAGCAGAGCATGTTCGATGTCGCGATCACCACCGCCACGGTGCTCACTTCGCCGCAGTCCTCTTCCGGGCTCGACGTGATTGAGTTTCAATTCGCGCCCAACCTCGGTGAACCGACACGGCCGCTCCGCGCGATCGCGTCGTCCGGAGAAATGGCGCGCGTCATGTTGGCCCTCAAGACGGTGCTCGCGGTGGAGGACGATGTGCCGGTGCTCGTGTTCGACGAAGTGGATGCGAACGTCGGCGGTGAAACGGCGAACGCTGTCGGCGAGAAGATGAAACAGATCGCGCGCAATCACCAGGTGCTCTGCATCACGCACCTCGCTCCGGTGGCGGCTCATGCGGATGCGCATTTCGTCGTGACGAAGCAGGTGAAGGAAGGCCGCACTATTTCTGAAATCGAGTTGCTCGGCAAAACCGCGCGCGTGGATGAACTCGCGCGCATGCTCGGAGGTGTCAGTGCCGTTTCGAGAAAACATGCGGAGGAGCTTTTGAGATGAATGACGAATTTCAAATGTCGAACGACGAAGGAATGACGAAGCACGAAACGCGTTCAAAGATCGGCTGGCGTTGTAGCCCGGGCTTTGTGATTTGTCATTCGAGCTTCCTTCGTCATTTCGTCCTCATCCTCGCTGTGCTCAACCTGAGCGCAGCCGAAGTTCCCAAATTGAATGAACAACGCGACGACGGCTCCATCGTCCTGCTCGCCACGAACGCGGCGACGCACGGCGCGCAGATTCGTTACGAGCCGCAGCCACACAAGAACACGATCGGTTACTGGACGAAGGTGGAGGACTGGGTGAGTTGGGATTTTCTGGTGACGAAGCCCGGCACGTTTAGCGTCACGCTCACGCAATCATGCGGCAAAGGCAGCGGTGGAAGCGAAGTAGCGTTCGGCCTTCGCGAGCAAGCGATCATCGACGTCGTGCCTGAAACTGGCTCGTTCACGAGTTGGACGAATCGCGTGATCGGAACGTTTCTTGTTCGCACGGCGGGTGTTCACACCATCACTGTCAAGCCGTTGAAGAAGCCCGGACTCGCGGTTATGGACCTGCGCGCGATCACGCTGACACCGGAAACGAAAAAGGGCGCGGAATGATTCCGCGCCCGGTGAAAGGTTCGTGATGTCAGAAGCGCAACGTCGCGGTGACTCCAGCGCCTGCATCGAGCTTCGTGTATTCTGTCGCCGCTGAGTTGGAAGACTCGGACCAGTTGTACCCGACGAAACCGCGCATGCCAAAGTTCGCGCAAGGAAACCAGCCGAGTGAAAATCCTACGGTGTGGATGTTGTAG
>DATHEW010000826.1:0-2818 GCA_035318425.1 Candidatus Acidiferrum sp.
TCTGGAATCTTGAAAACGGTGAAGCGATGACCACCGTGCCTCTTCCCGCGACGCCGGATCGGCTGAGGTTTTCCAGCGACGCGAAGAAACTTGTCGCGAGTTATCCGTCGGAATCGTTGTGGACCGTTTCCGTTCACGACATGGAAAACGGGGCGACACTGGCCATGTGCCAGTTCTCGTCGCGCATTACGTACATCGACACCGATCCGCTGGGCCAATGGATCGCCGTGTGCGACGCGAACGGTTCAGTTCATCTGTTGGAAATGGAAACGGGTCGCGCCAGCGCGATCGGGAAACACCCGAACGCTGCTGCCTGGCTCACGTTCAGTCCGGACGGGCACTATCTCATCAGCGGTGGTTGGGAACGCCAATTCATTTGCTGGGACATGCGCACTCGCCGACAAATCTTCACGCTGCCGTTGGACAGTTTTTATTTTCAATTCAGCAAGGATGGCCGGCAATGCGCGACGTTCTCTGATGGCCGCGTGCAGTGCCACGCGTTCGATGCGCCCGCGGCACTGCGAGACTTCGGCGCTGCACTCGGTTCGCAAATTCGCCACGCGAGTTTCTCGACCGACGGAAAGTGGTTCGCCGCGTCAGGAGACAAGCGAATGGGAATTTGGAACCTGACCAATGACGCGCCCGTTGCGCTCATTAACGAAGCAGCCGACGCGCGGCCTTACTTCACGCGCGACTCGCGCGAACTTTTCGGCAGCAGCCGCGTGGACGCGTGTGTCCGCTTGAACCTGGGCGAGAAAGTCGAACGTGTGCCGCTGACGAAACCGCGCGGATTCACTTCGCTTTGCCTCGCCTCGAATGCGGTGGTCTGGACCACGGCTCAAGGCTCCAGCGTTGTTGCTCCGTTGAGCGATTTGGAAAGTGAAAGGTGGGCCGAAACGCAGCGTGGTGTCAGCAGCGCGTCAGCCAATGGCCGTTGGCTCGGGGTTTATCGTCCGTTCACATCCGAGTTGCACGTGTATCGTTTGCCGCGCCTGGAACCCGTCGCGAAGCTGACCGCACAAGGGGACATCGTGACTTTTAGCTTTTCGCCGTCGGGAGATGAGGTGGCGATCAGTTCGCGCCGCTGCGTGGAGTTCTGGAATATCACGAATGCCCGGCGCACGCGCACGCTCACGAACTTCACCGGCGTTGTCTTCGCGCCCCATGCACGCCACGGCTGGCTCAAGCGCGACCGGATGGCGGGACTTTACGATCTCGACACGCTCGAACCTCAGTTGCTGTTGCCGAATGGAATGCAACCGCTCGCGCTCAGCGGGGACGGACGGTATCTCGCCGTGACTTTGGAATCACGACGCGTGCAGGTCTGGGATCTCACGGAACTGCACCAGCGATTGCGCGAGTTGGGCATGGATTGGAGCGAAGCGGACACCGCCCGCCTCCGCTGACCAAGGCACCTCGCCCCGCTTTTTGGCTTGGAGCAGCGCGTTGGGCGGCGCCACCCCTCACCCTCAATTTCTTTCCCCGTTGGACGCTCATTTCGCGCAGTGGAGATGTGGGCAATGACAAACCACTATCGTCCGGATTCATTGGCCATGGAAAAATCCTTTTCGCGTGAAAGATTTTTCGCATCCGAACGAACTCAAGCGGCAACTATGGACGTTGCTGTTTCGCGAAGTGGGTGCGGGCATTTTCAGGCAAGCTGGCTGACGCGCGTGAGCTGGCCGGGAATCCTGTTCTTGTTCATTGCCATTGGTGCGTTGGTTACGCCGAAATGCGGCGCTGCAGTCCGTGATTGGACCGGCGGCTCCAGCGGCTATTGGAGCGATCCGAACAATTGGAATCCGGTCGGTGTTCCGCAGAACGGGGAGCGGCTCAATATCCATCAGGTCGCACACAAGATCATGACCAATGACCTGATCAACCTGACGGTGAACCTGGATTTCGAGGACCACGACTTCGGTCTTTTCGGCAATACGATAACCCTCGTCGGGGGAAGCTTTGCTACCGCCATTTCGCTGACCGAATGCGCGGACAGCACCGTTAATATCTATTGCGGTTTGATCCTGGGCGGCGACGCGAAAGTCCTGGTGGGAGCCGGCACCGACTTTTCCGGTTCGACCCTCGAGCTCCATTTGCGCGGCCCCGTTAACTTGAATGGCCACACGCTTACCCTGACGGGTTTCACCATTGCAGGAGTCGTTCTTGGCATGTCGTACAGCGAGGACGGATTGATCGACGTAGCGGGACCGATTACTGGCACCGGCACGGTGCATGGCGAAATTTATGACGGAAGCACGCTCATCTTCAGCGGGCCGGACGCGAATACATTCAGCGGGCCAATGATTCTACAGCGCCTCACGTCTCCCAATGCGCCAGTGCCGACGATCACTTTGAACAAACAATCCGTTCCGGTGATGAACGATCAATTGATCATTCTCGGTGCTGCAACCGTGAAGTGCGGCCAACCCAATCAAATCGGCGATAACGCCACGGTGAGTCTGACGGCCGGCAGCCGATTACTTCTGCAAAACCATTCCGATACCATCGGCAGTCTCTACATGACGAATGTGTCGTCGGACGCGCTCGCGACGTTTGTCGATACGGGCGGCGCAATCCTTTCCGTGCAAGGCAACCTCGGCGCGACGAACTCGAGTCTCAGCCTCATTCCCACGATTCAAGGCTTTGTAGAACTCACCTCGGGCAATCACACAATTACCGTCAACAGCGGCGCATTGCTTTACGGGATCGATCTTCAATGCGCGCTCATGGGCGCGGGCGGGTTCATCAAAAACGGCGCAGCGACGTTGTTATTGCAAGGGAACAACAGCTTCACTGGAAACCTGGTGGTGTCGAGCGG
>DATHEW010000827.1:0-2596 GCA_035318425.1 Candidatus Acidiferrum sp.
GCAAAACCGAGTGAACGGACGAGGATCGCTTGCAGGTCTGGAGCGGATTCGGCGGTAAGAAAATTCGTGAGCAGCGCTTCCGCCGCGGCATCTCCCCGGTGGCTCAGCGAATCCACGAAGCGGGAACGTTCCTCCGCCGGCAGTGTGTCGAACAGTTGCCTCGCAAGAGTCGAAGCTTCGGCATCGGCGTGGCGCGCCACCAACTCCACAACCGCGCCCCGCACCCGCGCGTCAGTGTCATTCAGCACCGGGTGGAGCAGAGGAATGACCGCGGATGTGTTCAATCGGGCGGCAGCTTCGATCGCTTTGAGCCGCACCACGGCATGCGGATTCGACAGCGACCTTTCGATCATCGCTTGTGTGTCCGCTGGTAATGACACCGCAGCGTTCGGGTCTGTGCCGTCCATCTCCGTGTAGCCGTTTTATCGGCGATCTGTCAGAGAATCTGGAGCGTAGGAGCTGCGTGTTTCACGTAAAAGCAAAACCTCTGGCGGCCGCTTAAACTGAACCGTTCCGCTCGAAGATCAATTCGCCATCCGCCGCCGTGGCTTTGATGTGATCGCCGGGTTTGAAGCGGCCCTCCAGCAATTGGGTCGCGAGCGGATCGAGCAAATGTTCCTGGATCGAACGCTTTAACGGCCGCGCGCCGAATTGCGGATCGTAGCCTTCCTTGGCGAGCAACGCCTTGGCCAGCTTGTCGAGTTCGAGTTGCAGGTTCTGTTGCTGCAAACGTTTCTCAACACGCTGGAGTTGAATCTCTACGATCTTCATCAACTCATCGCGCCGCAAGCTGTGGAAAATGATGATGTCATCGACGCGATTCAAAAACTCGGGCCGGAAATGGACGCGCAATTCCCCGCGCACCTTCTGCTCCATCTCGGCGTGCTCTTTCGGAGTGAGATTTCCCGTGCTGAAATATTCCTGGATGATCGGTGACCCAATGTTGCTCGTCATGATGATTACAGCGTTCTTGAAATCCACGGTGCGTCCCTGGCCATCCGTGAGGCGCCCATCATCGAGCACTTGCAACAACACATTGAACACATCGTGGTGCGCCTTCTCGATCTCGTCGAATAACACCACTGAGTACGGACGGCGTCGCACGGCCTCGCTGAGTTGTCCGCCCTCCTCATAGCCCACGTATCCCGGCGGCGCTCCGATGAGTCGAGCGACCGTGTGCTTCTCCATGTATTCGCTCATGTCGATGCGGATCATCGCGCCTTCGTCGTCGAACAAAAACTCCGCGAGCGCTCGGGCGAGTTCGGTTTTTCCGACCCCGGTCGGGCCGAGAAAAATGAATGAACCAATCGGGCGATTCGGGTCCTGCAAACCACTGCGCGCGCGACGGACGGCATTCGAGACCGCATGCACGCCTTCCTCCTGGCCGATCACACGTTGCTGCAACCGCTCTTCCATCTTCACGAGTTTCTGCCGCTCGCCTTCCATCATCTTCGTGACGGGAATGCCGGTCCACGCCGCGACGACTTTTGCGATGTCTTCTTCCGTGACCTCCTGACTGAGCAATCGCTTTCCATCCGGGGCGCCTTCGTGCGATGCCTTCTCTGCGCCGGCAAGCTTTCCCTGCAACTCGGGGATGGTGCCGTATTGAATTTGCGCCGCCTTGTTCAAGTCACCGCTGCGCTGCGCTTTTTCCAACTCCGTCTTCGCCTGCTCAATCTGGCTGTTGATGATGCTGACGGCGTTGATGGCTGCCTTCTCATTTTGCCACTGTGCTTTGAGCTGCGATGACTTCTCCTTCAACTCGGCGAGTTGCCGTTCGATCTTCTCCAGCCGCTCCTTGGATGCCGGGTCTTTCTCTTTCTTCAACGCGTTCTGTTCGATCTCGAGCTGCATGATCTGTCGCTCGAGTTGATCGATCTCCGTCGGCATCGAATCCAGTTCCATGCGCAAGCGCGATGCCGATTCGTCGATGAGATCCACGGCCTTGTCGGGCAGGAAACGATCCGTGATGTAGCGATGCGAGAGCGTCGCCGCCGCGACCAGCGCCGAGTCCTGAATCCGCACGCCGTGATGAACTTCGTAGCGCTCCTTCAATCCGCGCAGGATCGCGATCGTCGCTTCCACGCTTGGTTCCGCCACGTTGACTGGCTGAAAACGCCGCTCCAGCGCCGGATCTTTTTCGATGTGCTTTCGATACTCATCAAGTGTTGTCGCGCCCACGCAACGCAGTTCGCCACGTGCGAGTTGCGGCTTCAGCATGTTTGCCGCATCCGTCGCTCCTTCCGCAGCGCCCGCGCCGACGATCGTGTGCAACTCGTCGATGAAAAGAATGACGCGGCCTTCGCTCGACGTGACTTCCTTGAGAAACGCTTTGAGCCGATCTTCAAACTCGCCGCGATATTTTGCGCCAGCGATCATCGCGCTCAAATCCATCGCCACGAGCTTCTTGTTCTTCAATCCTTCCGGCACATCGCCGCTTACGATGCGTCGAGCTAGTCCTTCCACGATGGCTGTCTTGCCCACGCCCGGCTCGCCGATGAGCACCGGATTATTTTTCGTGCGGCGCGACAGCACCTGCATGATGCGCCGGATTTCGTTGTCGCGTCCAATGACCGGATCAATCTTGCCGCGCCGC
>DATHEW010000828.1:0-3229 GCA_035318425.1 Candidatus Acidiferrum sp.
AATCGCCGCCCGACCAGTGCAAGTGATCGGCGCACTGGTCCATGAGTTGATACGTGTACAGATTCGGATCTTCGCCGAACATGCGCTTGTAATGCGCGCCCGGGACGAGATGCCAGAAGTGCCCGATCACGTTGTTGGAAAAAAACGGCTGGCCGTAATCGTCCCAGTCCAGACCCCACGGATTCGTCGTGCCGTTCGCGACGACTTCGAAAATCCCGCGCAACGGATGATACCGCCAGATGGAACAACTCACCCGCGTACGCTGATGTTCCGGCGTGCCCGGCTTGCCAACGAACGACGGCGCAGTAATGCCATGCCGCCCATACAGCCAGCCGTCCGGGCCCCACACCACACCGTTCACCATGTTGTGCTGCGCCTTGAGCGTCCAGCCATCGAGGATCACTTGCGGCTTCTCGTCCGGCACGTCGTCACCGTTGCGATCGGAATAAAAAAGCAAGTTGGGAGAACTCGTGACCCACACGCCGCCGAAGCCAATCGCGATGCCGCTAAGATGAACGCCGTTGGTGAGAAAAACTTTTCGCTCATCAAAACGCCCATCGCCGTCCTTGTCGGTGAAGATGAGAATACGATCACGATTTTCCGGCTTGTTATCTGGATAAGAAAACGCTTCCACGACCCAAAGCCGTCCGCGATCATCGAAGTCGAACCCGATCGGCTGCATGACGTCAGGTTCGGCAGCAAACAACGTTGCGTTGAAACCTGGCGGGAGCGCGATCTTCTTTAGAGCCTCCTGCGGCGAAAGCGGTTTGTCCCTGGGATTCTGTGTGTTGGTGACACCGGGTGGAAATGACGGCGTGTCGACACCAAAAGCCCTGTTCAACACACACCCGACGAGCAGTAGCAGAAACACCAGTCGCATTGCGCATCGTTGTAGGCGAACCGACGCGCCGGCGCAACACGTCGTCCGCATTGCCATCACACCTGAGGAGCCCAAATTCACTCTTGTCAACGCGGGTTTCGCTGATACTTTGTCGCCCCTTTATGAAAGCTGATATTCATTCGAACTATCGCGAGGCGGAGATCCGTTGCGCTTGCGGCAACGTGATCAAGACGCGCTCCGTGAAGCCCGTGATCATCGTGGGTATTTGCAACGCCTGCCATCCGTTCTACACAGGCCAGCAGAAGTTCGTCGATACCGCCGGTCGCGTGGATAAGTTCCAGCAGCGCATGGTGAAGACGCAGGCCGCGCAAGCCGCCAACGCCGCCAAGAAGCCGAAGAAGAAGTAGCAATTCGATTTCGCATCCGCCCGCCGTGTGCTTGCGCACTGCGGGCGGATTCTTTTTCACACGGCGCTTCCCGCCGCGCGCCACGCATTTATGATTCACGATTTACGCGCGCCTGGGCGCCAATTGCGCGTCATTCGTAAATCGCAAATCGTAAATCCGAAATGGACCTGAAACCACACATCGATAAGTTCCGCCATCGCTACGCAGAGTTGGAAACGCTGCTGAGTGATCCGAAAACTTTTGCCAATAATCAAAAGTTTCAGGAGCTCTCACGGGAGTATTCCCGGCTGAAGGAACTCGTGGCCAACGGTGCGGAATATCTCAGAGTCTCGCGCGACCTGGCGGACAATCGCGAATTGTTCCAAAGCGAAGGAGAGAATTCTGAACTCGCTCAAATGGCGCGCGACGAAATCGCGCGCCTGGAACCCGAGGAGAAACGTCTCTCATTGGAACTGCAGGCCGGCATTCTCCCGCCGGATCCTACCGACTCGCGCAACACGATCATCGAGATTCGCGCAGGCGCGGGCGGCTCGGAATCCGCGCTGTTCGCCGCTGATCTTTTTCGGATGTACACGCGTTACGCCGAGGCGCAAAAGTGGAAGGTGGAACCGATGGATTCAAACCCATCCGACCTCGGCGGTTTCAAGGAAGTCATCTTCGCGGTCACCGGCAGCGACGTTTACAAGCGGCTCAAGTACGAGAGCGGCGTGCATCGCGTGCAACGTGTGCCCGCGACCGAAGCGCAGGGGCGCATTCACACCAGCACCTGCACTGTCGCGGTGCTTCCCGAGGCGCAGGAAGTCGATATCGACATCAAGCCTGACGAGATCGAAGTGACGTGCTGCCGCGCCTCCGGCAAAGGAGGTCAGGGCGTGAACACCACTGACTCCGCCGTGCAGATCATTCACAAGCCCAGCGGCCTTATCGTTCGCATCGCGGATGAACGTTCGCAGATCAAGAATCGCGCGAAGGCGATGACCGTCCTGCGTTCTCGTTTGCTCGAACGGAAGATCGCCGAGGAGAACGCCAAATACGCCGCGCAGCGCAAAGACCAGGTCGGCACGGGCGACCGCAGCGAGAAAATCCGCACTTACAATTTCCCACAGAACCGCATCACGGACCATCGGATCGAGCTCACGCTTTACAATCTGGCCAATGTCATCGAGGGCGACATCGACCCGGTGATCGAGCCGTTGATGACGAACGCCCTGGACGAGAAACTGAAGGCGTTAAAAATCTAAACGGATGGTGACGCTGAGCTTCTCGAAAAACGTGCGGACGTCATCCCCATTAAACACAAATGCAAATCAAAGGACTGATCTTCGACTGTGATGGAACTCTGGCCGACACGATGCCGCTGCATTGGCGCGCATGGAATGTGATCAGCGAGAAACACCGGCTGCATTTCCCGGAAGAACGCTTCTACGCGATGGGCGGCGTACCGTCGCGCGATATTTTGAAACTGTTGGGCGAAGAGCAATCGATCAAACTCGATCCGCTCGCCATTTCAAAAGAGAAGGAGCACGAGTACCTGCGGATCATGAACGAGTGTACGCCGATTCACGAAGTCGTGGAGATCGCGCGCGCTCATCACGGCAAAATTCCCATGGCCGTGGCGTCGGGCGGACTTCAACACATCATCGTGGGCGTCTTGGAACACCTGGGCATCCGACATTTCTTTGATGCCGTGGTGACGAGTGAAATGGTGAAGAACCAAAAACCTGCGCCGGACATTTTTCTCGAAGCCGCTCGCCTGATCGGTGTCGAACCGCGTTTCTGCCGCGCTTACGAAGACACCGACCTTGGCATGCAGGCGATTCGCGCCGCTGGAATGGATGCGGTGGATGTCCGCACGTTGCGCTGTCACACGAAACTGTCGCCCGCTGCTTTGTCGCGTTGATGTGTTCTGAGTTCCGTGGACAAAAAAAGGCCGGCAGCCCTCGGGCTCCGGCTCTTCTGAGGAAGAATGTCAGTCAGCGAT
>DATHEW010000829.1:0-4018 GCA_035318425.1 Candidatus Acidiferrum sp.
GGACGAAACCGCCTCGGTCGCGGCGCAACTCGGTGCTGAAGTGGTGCAGTTCCGCTATACCGGCGGTTATCCAAAGAAGCGTCAATGGGCGCTGGAGAATCTTCAGTTCCAGACACCGTGGGTACTTTTGATCGATGCCGATGAAGTAGTCCCGCCGCAGCTTTGGGACGAAATCGCCGCCGCGATCGCCGCGCCAGGCGCCCACGCATTCTTGATTCGCAAAGGCTTTCATTTTCTCGGGCGTCGTTTCCGTTTCGGCGGGTTCTCCCACGAAGCCGTGCTGCTGTTTCGCTATGGGAGCGCCCGCTTTGAACGGTTGCTTGATCAGGACGCCAGTGGCTTCGACATGGAGGTTCACGAGCGGGTGATTGTGGACGGCAGAATTGATCGTTTGCGGACTCCGTTGATCCACGAAGATTTCAAAGGCCTGGAAGCCTACCGCGCCCGACATCGTCAATATGCGATCTGGGAAGCGAAGGTTCGGCACAACTTTCTAACGACAGGCAGCTATGGCGAGGAGACGATCGCGCCGAAGCTTTTTGGCAATGCACAGGAGCGCCGGCGCTTGCTGAAGAAGTTGATCATCCGTCTGCCGTTCGAGCCACTGATTTGGTTCCTGTCCCACTATCTGGTGCATGGCGCCTGTCTTGAAGGGCGCGCGGGTTTCACGGCTTCACTCCTCCGCGCGCAATACATCGCCGACGTGCGTCAACGATTGAAGGTTTTGCGGGAGTCGGGGCGTGGCGACCTGGAGCGAGTGCAGGTGTGAAGTCCAGCAAGCCATCGAGACGCAGAAGGCTTAGGATTCTGGTCCTGACCGGGGCCGCGATTCTTATATTGATCGCGGCCCTGTTCGTTTTTGCCGAACCGCTGCTTTGCGTCCGTTCTTCGCTTTCACCCGCGGACGCCATCGTGGTCTTGGGCGGTGAGCCACTGGTTCGTGTGAAGACTGCGGCCGCGCTCATTACCAACGGCTACGCGCCTTCTGTGTTTCTGACCGGACAGGGCGATTGCGAAGACAACTTGCGACACCTTCAGCAACTTGGGATTTCTACCAATCACGTTGTCCTCGAATGCGATTCCATTTCCACCCAGGAGAATGCGCTCTTTACCGTGAAGCTGCTGCGCGAGCGCCAGTGCAAACGTGTGATCATCGTCACCTCATGGTTCCACTCTCGCCGCGCCTTGAGCTGCTTCAGCAAATACGCGCCTGAAATTGAATTCCTTTCCGCTCCCGCTCCACGCAGCGGCCCCTTCCGCTACGAGCGCAACTACATCGCCCGCGAATACATCAAGATCGCCTGGTATGCCCTCCGCTGGCAGGTCCTGCCTTGGACCTGATTATCACTTAGAGAACCTCGTCCGCCTTCGCTAACTTCGTCCTCTTCGCGCGAGATCCCGCGGATTCACTCCCGCATCTGAGCTTTCCGCTTTTAGACCTGCAATCCTGATCATCGATTCCCGGTTGCTGGACTCTTCTCCCTCGGTGCCTTCATGCCTTGACCTGACCCCGGGATTGCTTTTCGAGTGGTGTAAATTATTCTTGCCATGTCACTCATAGTCTGCATCCTACCGCTACGCCCAGTTTCACCACCATGGTGCCCTAAACTAAATTCCTCCGATGAAAACGAACGCACTCGTTCTCCTTGCAGTTGCTCTCACTATTCACCTGTCCGCCTACGCTACCCGCGCGGCTGTGATCTTCTCGCAAGACTTCTCGTCAGCGCCCAACGGCCCCACAACTGCATACGTGAGCGCCAACCCGAATAGCGGCCAATGGGATGCGATTGGAACCTCGGGTGGTGGGACCACCGTCAGCGTTGTGGGCGGGGCGCTCACGTATACTCGGAGCATCGGGAATTCCGGTTCCTACACCCGCACAGATATCAGTCCCGCACCGCTTGGGCTCGTTTACAGCTTTACTCTGACCGTGAGTGGGAATGCAGTTGCCCAAACGACAGCGGCAACTTGGCAGGTAGGAGAAGGGTATAGTCCTGGAATCAACACGCCAGAAACCGAATTCCACAGCCGATTCGGCATAAACTTCACTACCACTGCTGGAACATTCCAGTTTCGTGATATCGGCGGAGGAGCAAACAGCGCCAACTTTTCTGGGGCTCAGGCGGTGACTTGGGTAATCAACAACTCTGGAGGGACTATGTCGTATCTGGCTCCAGACAATACAACTCGTGTGGTTGCGAACGATAAATGGGATCTCTGGGCTGGTTCGACGCAGGTGTTCGATGAGAGAAATTCGTCGCTCATTACACCGTCAATGACAGACCTGAAGTTCGCCTTCAATCAAGGCGGCGGCTCAATTACGATGGATAATTTCCAAATCGACTCCATCGAACCCGTCCCCGAGCCCACCAACATCGCTCTCTCCATTTTCGCCATCGGCGTTCTTTCTCTTGGTGGCCTTCGCGTCTGGCGCACGCGACGAGCCCGTACGAATTCAGCCTCCAGAGTTTGACCAACTTCTCAGTACCGCGCCGCCCTATCCCGGCTTCGACCTGCCACTCGAAATGCGACACTCGTTCCCTTCGCGCGAAACATTCTGGCCGAATTTCAGCGTTTCAGCTTTAGCGTTTCAGCGTGTTGGACGCCCCGTAGCGCGATCCTCCGATCCTTCGAAGTTCGATGTTCAGTGTTGGATGTTCGATGTTCACCCTATCGCCTTCATCCCCTGCTTTTCGGCGATTTGGCCCTTTGGTGTCCTTGGTGTCTTCGTGGTTAACTGACGTTCTACCGTTACAGCGTTTCGCGATTGCCACTCGGAATACGACATTCGCCGCTCGCCATTTTCATTGACATCTGATGCGTGATGCGTGATGATGCTGCGGTGAGAACAACGTTGGATTTGGATGATGACGTCATGGCGGCAGCTCGCTCCTTGGCCAAGGTTCGAGCGACTACTATCGGTAAAGTGATTTCTGATCTCACACGATCCGCTCTTCAGCGCGGCAATGAGGGCAAGGCGAGAACTCACCATGGAATTCCGTTATTTCCCCGTTCCAGTTCGGAGGTGGCCGTGACGCTTCAATTGGTGAATGAGCTTCGCGACGAGAACTGATGCTGTCCGATGGTTTATTTATTCGACGTCAACGTTGTCCTGGCCCTGTTCGATCCCGCGCATGAACACCATTCCGCCGCGCACGCTTGGTATCGCGGAGAACGGGAGTGGGCCAGTTGTCCGCTGACAGAAAATGCCGTCATTCGAATTGCCAGTTCCGCTTCCTATCCCGGCTCACCTGGTAGTCCTGCTGTGATTGCTTCCATGCTCGATCGCTTTCGTTCCGATTCGCAACACATCTTCTGGCCTGACGACATCACCCTGTTAAATCAGCAATTGTTTCCGGGCCTACAAGCCGTCGGATCAAGGCAACTCACCGACATTTATCTGCTCGGATTGGCTGTCAGCAAAGGCGGCAAACTCGCCACGCTCGACCGTTCGATTCCAGCTTCCGCTGTGCGCGATGGCGCCGCCGCCCTCGAACTGATCCCCTTCTGATTATTCAGCTCTTCCGCTCCTTCGAAGTTCAACGTTCAGTGTTGGATGTTCGATGTCACCCCATCGCGCCTTCATGCCTCGCCGTTCAGCCTTTTGGCCATTGGTGCTCTTCGTGCCTTCGTGGCTAGCCCACATCCTGAGTTTCGACGCGCGGTGCAAAAACGGTGCAGAAACGGTCACATTTCCTGCCGCGCCGGGTGGTGCTGCTTTCGCAATCTGTCGCCGCCGCATCCGTATGCGCCCGCCACTGCGCTTGCCTCGGTTCAGCCGCCCTGCTTCACTCACGAGCGATCAAAAACCCATAACCGACGCCTGATCACTTCAGGCCCACTGTGCTGAATCGACTCCATCCATGGCTCCTGTTCGCTCTTCTGGGCTATCTCTGGTTTCGCCTGATCGATCATCTGCGCGTCGAATGGTCGCTCAACGAGCAATACAGCTACGGTTTCGCCGTCCCATTCCTCTGCGCCTATCTCCTTTACCGCCGATTTTCGCCGTCAGGTGCGG